>NZ_JBVIRY010000011.1:0-202724 GCF_055575795.1 Kitasatospora sp. NPDC034023 | reverse complement strand
GATCTCCGCGTGTCATGGCCTTCTTCTACCAGCAGCAGCACCGCCGAAGCGCCCGAATCCACGAACTCATGATCTGAATTCAGAACAGTCCCTAGCGGAATCGGGTGTCGCCCGGGGCCGTCGGCGGAGGTGCCGGCGGCCCCGGGCGTTCCCGGCGGCGTGCGGGGGGTGTGGGGGTGTGGGGGTGTGGGGGTGTGGGGGTGTGGGGGCTCCCCGTGTTCCGGGCGGTCGTCAGGCGAGGTCGATGCCCGGGTAGAGGGGGTACGGGGTGAGGAGGTCGGCGGCGCGCTTGGCGGTGGCGTCGCGGAGGGCGGCGTCGAGGGTGTAACCGGCCTTGGACGGGGTGCCGTTGGCGGCGGTGGTGGGGATGGTGGCGCGCAGGACGGTGTCGATCAGTTCGGCGATCTCGTCCATCTCGGCAGCGCCGAGGCCGCGGGTGGTGAGGGCGGGGGTGCCGAGGCGGATGCCGGAGGTGTACCAGGCACCGTTGGGGTCCTGCGGGACGGAGTTGCGATTGGTGACGATGCCCGAGTCGAGCAGTGCCGCCTCGGCCTGCCGGCCGGTCAGGCCGTAGCCGGAGACGTCGGCGAGGACGAGGTGGTTGTCGGTACCGCCGGTGACCAGCTTGGTGCCGCGGCGCAGCAGGCCCTCGGCGAGGGCCTGGGCGTTGGCGACGACGGCGTGGGCGTAGGCCTGGAACTCGGGGCGGCGGGCCTCGGCGAAGGCGACGGCCTTGGCGGCCATGACGTGCGAGAGCGGGCCGCCGAGCACCAGCGGGCAGCCGCGGTCGACGTGTTCGGCCAGCTCGGCGGTGCAGAGCACCATGCCGCCGCGCGGGCCGCGCAGGGACTTGTGGGTGGTCGTGGTGACGATGTGGGCGTGCGGGACGGGATCGTGGTCGCCGGTCAGCACCTTGCCCGCGACCAGGCCGGCGAAGTGCGCCATGTCGACCATGAGGGTGGCGCCGACCTCGTCCGCGATCTCGCGCATCAGACGGAAGTTGACCAGCCGCGGGTAGGCGGAGTAGCCGGCGACGATGATCAGCGGGCGGAACTCGCGGGCGGTCTCGCGCAGCGCGTCGTAGTCGATCAGGCCGGTGGCCGGGTCGGTGCCGTAGCTGCGCTGCTCGAACATCTTGCCCGAGATGTTGGGGCGGAAGCCGTGGGTGAGGTGGCCGCCGGTGTCGAGGGACATGCCGAGCATGCGCTGGTTGCCGAGCTCGTGGCGCAGCTGTGCCCAGTCCTCCTCGGTGAGGTCGTTGACGTTGCGGACCCGGGCCCGCTCGAGAGCCGGGCTCTCGACCCGCTGGGACAGGACGGCCCAGAAGGCGGTGAGGTTGGCGTCGATGCCGGAGTGCGGCTGGACGTAGGCGTGGTCGGCGCCGAACAGCTCGCGGGCGTGCTCGGCGGCGAGGGTCTCGACGGTGTCGACGTTGCGGCAGCCCGCGTAGAAGCGGCGGCCGGCGGTGCCCTCGGCGTACTTGTCGCTGAGCCAGTTGCCCATGGCGAGGAGGACGGCCGGGGAGGCGTAGTTCTCGCTGGCGATCAGCTTCAGCGAGGCGCGCTGGTCGGCGAGTTCCCGGCCGATGGCGGCGGCGATCCGCGGTTCGACGGCGGCGACCACGTCGAGGGCGCTGCGGAAGGCGGTGTCGGCGGCGGGGGTCGCGGCGGTGTGGGGCTGCTGGGCCAAGGCGGTCTCCTGACGGGGATGCGGATGGCCCAGGCGCTCGGCAACTTCACGTGAGGTTTCACGAGGCTGCTTCCCGATGGTTGATTCCATCCCTACGCGCCAGTCGCAGCCCACCGGGATCGTATCAACATCGGACGGACTGTGGCGGAGGTCTCAGAATGCGGAACGCCCGGTCCGATTTGTCATCTTATGTCCGTTTCTTTTGCGACGCCGGTGTTGCGGCGAAATGAAGCCGCCACATTTCCCGAAACAGTGCCGCAGGAATACCAACGAGCGCCCGGAAGGTGATTTGCGGTCCCTCGGACGCATCCGATCAAATGTCGTTCGAACAGCCCACGGGAAACCCCGTAGGCCGTACCGGAAATGCACACCAGCGCACCCTCACCCATGGGCGGCGGAGAATTCGGGGGTTACGCCTCATGGCAGTGGTCGACACAGTCCCCAGTCCCTACGGCCGGGCCCGCGACCGCCGCGGCCCCGAGCCCGCTCCGCCGGATCCTGCGGAACCGGGTCGGTGCCGCCGCCCTGGCCGTCGTGCTGCTGTTCCTGCTGCTCGCCGTCGCGGCCCCGCTGATCGCCGCGCTGTACGGGAAGAACCCGGTCGAGCACTACGGCCAGAACACTCCGGGCCTGCTCAGCGACGGCGGCCTGCCGATGCTGCCGAACGGCGGGATCTCCGGAGATTTCTGGTTCGGCCTGGAGCCCGGCCTCGGCCGGGACGTGTTCACCCAGCTGCTGTACGGCATCCGCACCTCTCTGCTGATCGCCTTCGCCGCCGCCACCGTGACCACCGCACTGGGCGTCCTGGCCGGCGTCGCGGTCGGCTATCTCGGTGGAATCGCGGACCGGCTGTTCGGATTCCTCGCCAATGCGCTGCTGGCCTTTCCGACCCTGCTCCTACTGCTCGCACTCAGCCCGGTCATCCAGTCCCGGCTGGTCGATCCGGGCGCCGCGGAACCGGAGTGGATGCAGTTCCTGGTGCTGATCCTGGTTTTCTCCGTGTTCGGCTGGATTCCGCTCGCACTTTCCCTTCGGGCCACTGTGCGCTCGCTCCGGGAAAGGGATTTCGTGCAGTCCGCCCGGGCCCAGGGCGCGAGCCGGCTCCATGTCGTCGTCCACGAACTGCTGCCGAATGTGCGCTCGCAGCTGCTGGTCCACGCCACCATGGCGGTGCCGGGCTACGTCGCCTCCGAGGCCGCGCTGTCCTTCCTCGGTGTCGGCATCACCGAGCCGGTCCCGGACTGGGGGCGGATGATCTCGCGCGGTTCGGAGGTCTTCCAGGCCGACCCCACCTACCTGGTCTTCCCCGGGACGGCGCTGCTGCTGTTCGCGATCGCCTTCAACCTGCTCGGCGACGCCGTCCGGGACGCGCTGGATCCGCGTGCCGGCGTCCGCTGAGACCTGCTGAACCCTGCTGAATCCGCTCAGCCCTGCTCAATCCGCTGAGTCCCGCTGCGTCCGCTGAGCCACACCCTTCCCATCCGTCAACCCGAACCGTCCCCGGCGCGATCCGCCGGGGCGAGGAGAGATTCGCCATGCGCTGGACCAGACCGTCCCTCGCCGTCACCGCCACCGTCCTGCTGGCGACCTCCTGCTCGGCCGGCGCGGGCAGCACCGGCTCCTCCGGCGCCGGGGCCTCCGCCAAGGAGACCTCCCCGCTGACCGCCGTGCTCGGCACCGAGCAGGACAGCGCCGGGCCGGCCCCCGCCGTCCCGGGCGCCCGCGCGGGCGGCACGCTGAACGTGTACAACAGCGTCGAGTTCCGCCACCTCGACCCGCAGAAGGTCTACGCGGGCGCCACCTACAACGCCTCGCTGCTCTGGGGGCGCCAGCTGACGCAATATCAGATTGTGGACGGCAACGCCAAGTTGGTCGGCGACCTGGCCACCGACACCGGCACCTCCGCCGACGGCGGGCGCACCTGGACGTACCGGCTCAAGCAGGGCGTGGCCTGGGAGGACGGCAAGCCGATCACCGCCCAGGACGTCAAGTACGGCATCGAACGCACCTTCGGCAAGGGCTACGAGGTCGGCCCGCCCTACTGGCCGCAGTGGCTCACCGGCGAGGCGAACTACGAGGCGGCGCGCGCCCAGTACGCGGGCCCGCAGGACGGCGACCTGGCCGCGATCGAGACCCCGGACGAGCGCACCGTCGTCTTCCACTTCCCGCAACCGCAGGCCGACGTCCCGTACATGGCCGCGCAGTCCTCCTCCTCGCCGGTGCGCCGGGACAAGGACACCGGGACGGACTACGACCGCCGGCCGTTCGCCACCGGCCCGTACCGGATCGTCGAGCACGTCCAGAACACCCGGATGGTGCTGGAGCGCAACCCGGCGTGGAAGCCCGAGACCGACCCGATCCGCAACCAGTACCCGGACAAGTTCGTCTTCACGTACGGCAAGGAGGCGCTCAACCTCAACCAGGAGATCCTCTCCGGGCGGGACGGCGGCGCCAACGCCACCACCGCCGCCGACACCCTCTCCCCCGAGCTGTACCAGACGGCCGACACCGACCCGAAGGCCAAGGAACTGGTCGTCTCCGGCCGCCAGGGCGCCTTCGTCACCCAGCTGGTGATCAACAACGAGCGGGTGCCGGACCTCGAGGTCCGCAAGGCCCTGAACCTGGCCTACCCGCGTCAGCAGGCCCGCCAGGTCCAGGGCGGCGCCCGGACCGGCGAACCGGCCACCACGCTCAGCTCGCCCGCGCTGATCGACTGGCAGAAGTACGACCTCTACCCGGCCAAGCCCGAAGGCGACCCGGAGGCCGCCAAGGCCGAACTCGCCAAGGCCAAGCAGGCGCCGGGCAGCCTCACCTACGGGTACAAGAACACGCCGAACGGGCAGCGCGTCGCACAGGTCCTGGTGGACGGCTTCGCCAAGGCGGGGATCACCGTCGTGCCCAAGCCGATCGACCCCAAGGCCTTCCTCGACGAGGTGCACCGCGCCGACTCCCCGTACGACCTGTTCGAGGAGACCTCGTCGGTCGACTGGCCCACCCCGTCCACGCTGATCCCGTTCTCCTTCGACGGCCGCGCCGGCGGCGACATCAACTCCGCGCGCTACCGCAACCCGGAGGTGGAGAAGGAGATCGACCGGATCAACCGGATCGGCGAGCCGCGCGCCAAGGCCAAGGAGCTGTACGCGCTGGAGCAGACAGTGATGAAGGACCTGCCGGTGCTGCCGTTCGCCTACCCGACCGTCAGCCAGCCGCGCGGCAGCAACGTCGGCGGGGCGTTCATCCACCCGATCTACGGGACGGTCTCGCTGGCCTGGCTGTACCTGAAGTCCTGAGCTGTACCTGACGTCCTGAGTGGACGGGGCCCGCTCCCACCCCCTGCCGGTGGGCGGGGCGCGGGCCCCGCTCCCCCGTCGTCTCCTTCCCCCGTCGTCTCCTTCCCCTGCCACGTCGACCCCCGGACCGACCATGCTCTCCTTCGTCCTGCGGCGGACCGTCCAGGCCCTCGCCGTCCTGGTCGCGGTCTCCGCCGCCGCCTTCGCCCTCTTCTACGCCGCACCCGCCGACCCCGCCCGCGCCGCCTGCGGCCCGCGCTGCGACAGCGGACAGGTCGCGGCGGTGCGCCAGAGCATGGGCCTGGACCAGCCGCTCCTCGCCCAGTACACCGACTACCTGGTCGGGGTCGTCGCCGGGCGGGACATCAACGACGTGGACGGCTCGGCCCTCCACTGCGCCGCGCCCTGCCTCGGCTACTCCTACCGACTGCACCAGCCCGTCAGTGAGGCGCTGGCCGACCACCTGCCGGTCACCTTCTCGCTGACCGCCGGGGCGCTGGCCGTCCTGCTGGTGCTCGGCCTCGGCGCCGGCTTCGTCTCCGCGCTGCGACACGGACGGCGGACCGACCGGCTGCTGTCCGGCTTCACCCTGGTCGGCGCCAGCGTGCAGATCTACTTCCTCGGATACCTCGCGCAGTGGCTCCTGGTCTACTCCACCGGCCTTCTGCCGCTGCCCTCGTACACCGCGCCGGCCGAGGACCCGGCGGCCTGGGCGGGCGGGATGCTGCTCCCCTGGCTCGTCCTCGGCTTCGTCAACTCGGCCGTTTTCGCCCGGCTTTCGCGTTCGCAGCTGCTGGAGACGATGAACGAGGAGTACGTCCGCACGGCCCGTGGCAAGGGCCTCGGACAGCTGCGCGCCCACCTCAAGTACACCTCGCGCGGCGCCGCCGGGCCGCTGGTGCAGCTGCTCGGGCTGGAGGCCGGGGCGCTGCTCGGCGGGGCGGTGATCACCGAGACCGTGTTCGGACTGAACGGGGTCGGGCGGTTCGCCGCGCAGGCCGTGGCCGGGCAGGACCTGCCCGCCGTGGTCGGCGCGGTGCTGCTGGCCGCCTGCTTCGTGGTGCTGTTCGTCACGCTGGCCGACCTCGTGGTGGCCTGGCTCGACCCGCGTGTCCGGCTGAGCTGAGGGGAGTCCTGTGATGAAGTCCGATGTTCCGGGTGCCGACGTGAGCGGTGCCGAGCCCGTGCTGAGAGTGCGCGATGCGAGCGGCGCCCAGCCTGTGCTGAGTGTGCGCGACCTGACCGTCACCTTCGCCGATCCGCGCGGTGGTGCGCCCGTGACCGCCGTCCAGGGACTCTCCTTCGACCTCGGCCCGGGTGAAGTCCTGGGCCTGGTCGGAGAGTCGGGCTCCGGCAAGTCGACCGTCGGCCTCGCCGTCCTCGGCCTGCACGACCCGCGCACCACCACCGTCACCGGGTCGATCCGGCTGGGCGGGCAGGAGTTGGTGGGCGCCGGGGAGGACACGCTGCGCGGTGTACGGGGCGGCCGGGCCGCACTGGTCTTCCAGGACGCGCTCACCTCGCTCAGCCCCTTTCACGGCGTCGGCGCCCAACTCGCCGAGATGTACCGACTGCACCACCCCGGGACGGGCCGCGCCGAGGCCCGTCGACGGGCGGCCGAGATGCTCGACCGGGTCGGCATCCCGACGGCCCGGGTGCGCGACTACCCGCACCAGTTCTCGGGCGGGATGCGCCAGCGCGTGATGATCGCGATGGCGCTGATGAACGATCCGCAGCTGCTGATCGCCGACGAGCCGACCACCGCCCTGGACGCCCGCGTCCAGCGGCAAATCCTCGACCTGCTGGGCGAGTTGCAGCGCGAGCACGGCACCGCCGTGCTGCTGGTCAGCCACGACCTGGGCGTCGTCGCCGGGACGACGGACCGCACGCTGGTGCTGCGCGGCGGCGTCCGGATCGAGTCCGCGCCGACCGCCGAACTGCTGACCGTGCCGCGCGAGCCGTACACCCGGGCACTCGTGGGGGCCACGCTCCCACTGGACTCCGTACCGGGCATGTCGCTGCCGACAGTTGATGGTCCGTCACCCTCGCGGGCGTACCGGCCGAGGGTCGTCGAGCGACCCGAGCGATGGCTGGTCGAGGTGGAGGACCTCACCGTGCACTTCCCCGGGCGACGGCGCCTCCCCGGAAGGCGCCGCTTCCCCGGAGGGTGGCGCCTCCCCGACCTGCGGGCCGAGCCGGTCCGGGCGGTCGAGGGCGTCAGCCTGCGGATCGCGCCCGGCGAGACGGTCGGGCTGGTCGGCGAGTCCGGCTCCGGCAAGTCCACCACCTCGCGGGTCCTGGCCGGCCTTCAACGGCCGACCAGCGGAAGGGTGTTGTACGACGGCCTGGACGTCACCCGCCCGGACCGGGAGCTGCGGCACCGGCTCGGCCGCGAGATCCAGTTGGTCTTCCAGGACCCGTACGCCTCGCTCAACCCGCGCCGTACCGTCGCCCAGACCCTCGACACCCCGCTGCGCCTGCACACCCCGCTGACCCCGGCCGAACGGCGGGAGCGGTCCGCCGAGTTGCTGGAGCAGGTCGGACTGAACGCCGTACACCTGGACCGCTACCCGCACGAATTCTCCGGCGGGCAGCGCCAACGGATCGGCATCGCCCGGGCCCTGGCCCCGCAGCCGCGCCTGATCATCGCGGACGAACCGGTCTCGGCACTCGACGTGTCGGTGCAGGCACAGGTGCTCAACCTGCTGATGGAGCTGCGCGAACGCCTCGGCGTGGCCTTCCTGTTCGTCTCGCACGACCTCGCCGTGGTCCGGCACTTCTGCGACCGGGTGGCGGTCATGCACCGGGGCCGGCTGGTGGAGTCCACCGACCGGGACCGGCTGTTCGCCGCGCCGCACACCGAGTACACCCGGGAGCTGCTGGCGGCGGTGCACTGAGGCGGGGTGGGGCGGGCGGTCCGCGCGGGCCGGTTCCTCGCGGGCGGGGTTCCTCGCCGACGGCTCACGCGGGCGGCCCGCCCGGGCGGCTTCGCTCGCGGGGTCAGCGCGGGTCGTCGGGGAGGAGCGCGTAGAGGTACATGTCGCGGCGCTCCCCGCCGATCGTGCGGTGGGAGCGCAACAGGCCCTCGCGGCGGAAGCCGGTCCGCTCGGCGGCGCGCAGCGATCCGGTGTTCCACGGCTCGATGGACAGCTCCAGCCGGGCCAGGCCCAGTTCGTCCAGCGCCCAGTCGGCGACGGCCCGCAGCGCGTGGCCCGCCACGCCCCCGCCGCGCGCCGAGGGAGCCGTCCAGTAGCCGATCGAGGCACGGTCGTCGGGCTGCGGGAACAGGCCGACGAAGCCCACGGCCCGGTCCGGCGCCTCTGCCCCGTCCGCTTCTGCCCCGCCGCCCGCCCCTCCCCCGTCCGCCTGGCAGGCGACCGCGAAGGAGCAGCCGGCGCCGTCGGCGGCCTTCGCCCACTGCCGCTCGACGAAGGCCCGCCCGGCCGCCTCGTCGTACGCGGCCGGAACGGTGGTGACCAGCGGGATGTACGGGTCGGCGGCGGCCTCCCGGATGACCGGCAGGTCGGTGAGGCGCCAGGGGCGCAGGGTGAAGGGGCCGGCGGAAAGGGTTGGCACGATCAGGGGCGGGCGGTTCATGATCGAAGCCTGTCAGGTCCGATCAAAGAGGTGTAGCGAATATGTCCACCAGCAACCAGGCACCCGTGGACACGGAGCTCGTCGAGGCAGCCCAGGAGGTGGCGCGGCGGTACGCGCGGGGCGACAACCACACCGTGGCGGCCGCCGGGCGCAATGCCGACGGGCGGATCGTCACCGCCCTGAACGCCTACCACTTCACCGGCGGGCCCTGCGCGGAGCTGGTGCTCATCGGGGCGGCGGCCGGGCAGGGGGCGTACGAGCTCACCACCGTCGTGGCGGTCGGCGACCGGGAGCGCGGGGTGATCCCGCCGTGCGGGCGCTGCCGCCAGGCGCTGCTGGACTACTTCCCGCAGGTGCGGATCATCGTCGGGCAGGGGTCCGAGCTGCGCACCGTACCGGTGCTGGACCTGCTGCCGGAGACGTACGTCTGGGCCGACCACCAGGAGGACTGACCACCAGGGGGGATGGCCCCAGGAGAACTGACCACCCGGAGGATTGAGGGCACGCTTAGCAGGCCGGCACTCGGGTGCGCGGGGGAATCAGCAGCCGGTCACCCGCATGTGCGAACCGGCGGCGGGCTTTCCGGATACGGCCGACGGCGCTCAGTAACGTGCGGCGGAACGGTCCACGCAGCACGCCCACCGACTTCGCCGCGCCCGGCGACCCCCGCCAGGTCGTCGCCAGCCTTCACCGGTGCCAGATGACCCGCTCCCACCACCCCTGATCCCACCGACCGCGCTCGCGCAGGCATTCGCCCTTCGTTCTGCTGCGCGATTCCGGCTCAAGGCGTTAGCGTGCAGGCGATGTGACATAGCAGACGTAGGAATCGCCAGCCCGAGGGGGCACATTGTCGGACGACCTGCTCAACGCGAAGATTCACCACGGTTTCGATCACCTCGACGCCGACGGCGACGGCCTGCTCACCGAACGGGACCACGTCCTGATGGGCCACTCGGTGGCCCGCTCGCTCGGCCACCAGGAGGGCTCGGAGGCGGAAGCCGTCATCGTCCGCGCCTACCTGACGATCTGGCACGACCTCCACCTCGCGCGACTGCCCGCCGGCACCGAGGCGATCACCCGCGAGCAGTTCACCGCCTCGACCGGCTCGCTCGCCGACGACCCCGAGGCCGCCCGGGACATCCTCGGCGCGCTCGCCGAGGCCTTCCTCGCCGTCGCCGACGCCGACCACAGCGGAACCGTGGACGCGGGCGAGTTCTTCGTCTTCCAGCGCGGCCACTTCGCCGGCCTCGGCCGCGACGACGCCGACGAAGCCTTCCGCCACCTCGACACCGACGGCGACGGCGTGCTGTCCGCGGCCGAGTTCACCAACGCGATCATCGAGTACTGGACCAGCCGCGACCCGGACGCACCCGGCAACTGGTGGACAGGCAAGCCCCCGCACGGCTTCTGAGCCGGACTTACGGACGGGACGGAGCGAAGGATCGTCCCGGTCAGGCGGCCGGGACGATCCGCTCGACGATGGTGTCGACCAGCGCCGCGAGGCCGTCGACGCCCAACACCTCGGGCAGGGTGAGGTGTTCGATGATCAGGCCGGTCATGGCGAGGTAGAGCACGATGACGGCCTCCCGGTCGCCGGGGAGGCCCTCGCCCAGGTGGTAGGCGATGTTGGCCTCCAGGTCGTCCCGGATGGTGCGGGTGAGCTGGGCCCGCAGGTCCGGGCGGCGGGTGGCCTCCAGACGCAGCTCGAGCATCGCGAGGTAGCCGGCCCGGTCGGCGCTGACGCGGCGGATCAGCTCGTGCATCAGGGCCGTGACCAGGGCGCGGTCGCGGGGGGCGCGCATCAGCTCGTCGATGATCGCCGGGTCCGGGATGATCCGGTGGTGGATGTGCCGGGCGGTCTGGTGGAGCAGGTGGTCCCGGCTGGCGAAGTAGTTGGAGGCCGTGCCCTTGGGGACGCCGGCCTGGACGTCGACCGCGCGGAAGGTGAGGCCGCGGGCGCCCTCGTGGGCGAGGACCTCGATGGCGGCGTCGGCGAGGGCGGTGCGGCGGGCGGGGTTCTGGACCATGGGCCGATTCTGCCTCCTGCGGACTTCCGGGACTCGGGGCGGTACCGGATCGGGGCGACATGGGCTCGAGGAGCCGGTTTCAGGAGATTCCTTGTTTCAGGAACCCCTTGATTTCAGGAGACCCCTGGCAACCACTACGACCGGAGTACTATAATTGTCGTGGTTCATGGAGCAGGCCTGGACGGCCCGCGCCGCGTCCCGATCCCGTTCATCGATCCCGAGGACCTGAATGCGCAAGCTCAGCTACTTCGTCGGCACCACCATCGACGGCTTCATCGCAGCCCCGAACGGTGACTTCGACTTCTTCATGCCGCACCTCACCGAGGACTTCGCCCCGACGCTCTTCACCGAGTACCCGGAGACCATCCCCACCCCCGGCCGCACGGCGGTCGGCATCGCGGAGGCACCCAACAAGCGCTTCGACACCGTGCTCCAGGGGCGCGGCAGCTACGACGTCGGGCTGGCCGTCGGCCTCACCAGCCCGTACGCCCACCTGCGGCAGATCGTCTTCTCCCGCACCCTGGAGTCGAGCCCGGACCCCGCGGTGGAGGTCACCGCCGAGGACCCGCTGAGCGTCGTCCGCCGGCTCAAGCAGGAGGACGGGCTCGGCATCTGGCTCTGCGGGGGCGCCGACCTGGCCGGCCGGCTGCTGCCCGAGATCGACGAACTGATCATCAAGCAGTACCCGGTGGTGGCCGGGTCGGGCATCCCGCTGTTCCGCACGGGCTTCGAACCGCGCACCTTCACGCTCACCGACAGCCGGGTCTTCGAGCGTGGGAACGTCATCCTCACCTACGCCCGGACGACACCTTCGACGGACGCGAACGCGCAGGACGCGCAGGACGCCCCGGGCGCGCAGAACGCCGCGGCCGCCGGCTGACGCTCACCACCAGGCAGACGCCCGCGACCACGATCGCCCCGCCCGCCAGGGTGGGGCCGGTCAGCGGCTCGGCCAGGATCAGCCAGCCCAGCAGCACCGCGACCACCGGGTTCACGTACGCGTACGTGCCGACCAGCGTCAGCGGGGCGGAGCGCAGCAGCCAGGCGTACGCGGTGAAGGCGACCAGCGAGCCGAACACCACCAGGTAGGCGAGGGCCAGCCAGGACCGGCCGGAGACGGTCGCCAGGTCCAGCCCGTGCTGCTCACCGCGGACCAGTCCGATCAGCAGATCGCAGAGGCCGCCGGCCAGCATCTGGTACGCGCTCGCGGCGAGCACGTTGCCCGGCAGCGGGATCTTCTTGCTCGCGAAGGAGCCGGCCGACCAGAGCAGCGTGGCGCAGATGATCAGGATCACGCCGAGCGGCTTGATGGACCCACCGATCGCCGGGGCCGACAGCACACCGAGGCCGACCAGCCCGAGCAGCACACCGGCGAGCTCGGCGGGCTTCGGACGCTCACCGCCGAAGGCCGTCAGCACCACCATCCACAGCGGGACGGCCGCCACCAGCAGAGCGGCCAGGCCGGAGGGCACGGAGGTCTCGCCCAGGACCACCAGTCCGTTGCCACCGGTCAGCAGCAGCACGCCGACCAGGGCGGCGGAGGCCAGCTGGCGTCCGCTCACCTTCAGCCCGGCCGGGCCCTGGCGCACCAGCAGGTAGCCGGCCAGCAGGAGGCCCGCGGTGAGGAAACGGGCGGCGGCGGAGAGGAACGAGGGCATCGTCTCCACAGCGATCCGGATCGCCAGGTAGGTCGAGCCCCAGACGACGTAGACGACGGCGAGGGCCAGCCAGACCGCGCCGCCGAGGCGGGCGGCGGGGCGGGCGTCGCCGAGCGGGGACGGGCTGGTGGAGGGGGTGGTGGAGGGTGTTGTGGTGGACAGGCTGGTGGAAGGCGTGGCGGGGGCGGGACCGGGGGCGGTGGCTGGTTGGGATGAAGCGGGCGATGTCATGTGTGTCCCCCTTGGACGGTGCTGGCCGAACATCCGATATGACAGCGCATCGACGACCTGGTGCGCCAGTCGGTATCACGAATCGGACCGGAGGACGTACCGTGGGCGCTCCCCAGCCAGGAGGTCGAACCCGTGTCCGAGTCCGAGGAGGACCTGCCCTTCTTCGTCTACGGCACCCTGCGCAGCGGCGGCCGCAACCACGCTGCGCACCTGGCCGGACGCTGTGCCGACGTCCGCCCGGCGGTACTGGACGGCGCCGCGCTGCACGCGGGCCCCGGCTTCCCGTACGCGGTGCTCGACGCGACGCCCGGACGCCGGATCACGGGTGAGCTGGTCACCGTACGCCCGGGCGCGTACGCCGGAGCACTCGCGGCCCTGGACCTGCTGGAGGAGTGCCGCGCGGACGGGACCGGGCTGTACGTGCGGCGGCGGATGGCGGTGCGGACGGCGGCGGGTGAGCCGCGGGACGCGTGGGTCTACCTTGCCGGGCCGGCCGCCGAGGCGCGACTGCGCGAGCGGCCGGCGCTGATCGAGTCGGGGGACTGGGCGGACAGGTGACGGCTGACGGGGGCGGCTGACGGCTGACGGCTGACGGCTGACGGGGGCGGCTGACGGCTGACGGCTGACGGCTGACGGCTGACGGCTGACGGGGGCGGCGAATAACTGACAGCGGACAGAGTTCAGCGAACAGAGTTTGAAATCTGTCATCTGTCATCTGTCCCCTGTGAGATCCGGCCCGGACCTCCCGGATACCGCCAGGTAGGCTGCCCCGGCCAGCATGATCGCTGGATCCCCAGGATCGAACGGACGAGGAGCCACCGGTGCCCGAGCTGCCACCCCCGATCACCGTCGTCGGGATCGGGGCCGACGGCTGGCCCGGCCTCGCCGCCACCTCCCGGGCCGCCCTGCGGGACGCCGAGGTGGTCGTCGGCGGCCCCCGCCAGCTGGACCTGCTCCCCGACGACGAGGTCACCGCCGAGCGCGTCCCCTGGCCGTCCCCGTTGCGCCCGGCCGTCCCCGGCCTGCTCGCCGCCCACGCCGACCGCCGCGTCGCCGTCCTGGCCAGCGGCGACCCCATGTTCTTCGGCATCGGCCGCACCCTCGCCGAGACCGTCGGCGTCGAGCGGCTGCGCGTCCTGCCGCACCCCTCCGCCGTCTCCTACGCCTGCGCCCGGCTCGGCTGGCCGCTGGAGGCGACCGAGGTGGTCAGTCTGGTCGGCCGCCCACTGGACACCCTCGCGCTCGCCCTTCACCCCGGCCGCCGCCTGCTGGTGCTCAGCGCCGACGCCGCGACCCCGGCCGCCGTCGCCGCGCTGCTCACCGAGCGCGGCTACGGCACCGCCCGGCTTCGTGTCCTCGAGAAGCTCGGCCACCCGCGCGCGCGGCAGCTCGACGGCCCCGCCGACGGCTGGCCGCACCTGCCCGGCGACCCGCTGAACCTGATCGCCGTCGAACTCGGCGACGGCCCCCGCAGCTCCCTCGTCCCCGGGCTGCCCGACGCCGCGTTCGAGAGCGACGGCCAGCTCACCAAGCGCCACGTCCGCGCCGCGACCCTCGCCACGCTCGCCCCCTCCCCCGGCGAGCTGCTCTGGGACGTCGGCGGCGGCTCGGGCTCGATCGCCGTCGAGTGGCTGCGCGCCCACCGCGACTGCCGGGCCGTCAGCGTCGAGCGGGACCCGGTGCGCGCCGAGCGGATCGCCCGCAACGCCGCCGCGCTGGGCGTGCCCCGGCTGCGCGTGGTGACCGGCCCCGCCCCCGCCGCGCTCACCGGACTCCCCACGCCCGACGCCGTGTTCATCGGCGGCGGCCTCACCGTGCCCGGCCTGCTGGACAGTTGCTGGGCCGCACTGCGCCCGGGCGGCCGGCTGGTCGCCAATACCGTGACCCTGGAGTCCGAGGCGCTGCTCACCGAGTGGTACCGACGCCACGGCGGCGAACTCGTCAAGCTGGCCGTCGCCCACGCCGTCCCGGTGGGCGGCTTCACCGGGTGGCGCCAGGCCATGCCGGTCACCCAGTGGTCCGCCGTCAAGACCGACACCCCCCAGGAGGACGCCTCGTGACCGTCTACTTCATCGGAGCCGGCCCGGGTGCCGCCGACCTGATCACCCTGCGCGGCCAGCGCATCCTGGCCCGCACCGAGGTCTGCCTGTTCGCCGGCAGCCTGGTGCCGCGCGAGCTGCTGGACGAGTGCCCGCCCGGCGCCCGGCTCGTCGACACCGCCCACATGACGCTGGACCTGATCATCGACGAGATGTCCCGCGCCCACCGCGAAGGCAAGGACGTGGCCCGGCTGCACTCCGGTGACCCGTCCGTCTTCTCCGCCGTCGCCGAGCAGATGCGCCGCCTGGACGCGGTGGGCATCCCGTACGAGGTGGTCCCCGGCGTGCCCGCGTTCGCCGCCGCCGCGGCCGCGCTGAAGCGGGAGTTGACCGTGCCGACCGTCGGCCAGACCGTCATCCTCACCCGGATCGCCAAGCGCGCCACCCCGATGCCCGAGGGTGAGGACCTCGCCACCCTCGGCCGCAGCGGCGCCCTGCTGGTGCTGCACCTGGCCGCCGGATACGTGGACGACGTGGTCGAGCAACTGCTCCCCCACTACGGCGCCGACTGCCCGGCCGCCGTCGTCGCGATGGCCAGCCGTCCGGACGAGCTGGTGCTGCGCGGCACCGTCGGCGACATCGCCGAGCAGGTCAAGGCGGCGGGCGTGGTCCGCACCGCCGTCATCCTCGTCGGCCGGACGCTGGCCGCCGAGCACTTCCGCGACAGCCACCTCTACTCGGCGGACCGTGAACGCCCGCACGAGCCCTGCGGGTCCTGATGCGCCACCTGCTCATCCTCGGCGGGACGACGGAGGGGCGGACGCTGGCCGCCGCCCTCGACGGCCGCCCGTCCCTGCGGGTCACCAGCTCGCTGGCCGGTCGGGTCGCCCAACCCCGGCTGCCCGCCGGGGAGGTGCGGATCGGCGGCTTCGGCGGCCCGGACGGCCTGGCCGCCTGGCTGCGCGCCGAGCGGGTGGATGCCGTCGTCGACGCCACCCATCCGTTCGCCGCCGGCATCTCGCGGAACGCGGCCCTCGCGGCCTCCGCCACCGGCGTGCCGCTGCTGGTGCTGCGCCGCCCCGGCTTCACCCCCGTCGACGGGGACCGTTGGCTCCCCGTCCCCTCGCTCGACGCGGCGGCCGAACTGCTGCCGCGGCACGGGGAGCGGGTCTTCCTCACCACCGGACGCCAGGGCCTCGCCGCCTTCGCCCACCTCGACGGGGTCCACTTCCTCGCCCGCTCGGTCGACCCGCCCGAGCCACCGCTGCCGCCGTCCTTCGAAGTCCTGCTGGACCGCGGCCCGTTCACGCTCGACGGCGAACGGGCGCTACTGCGCGAGCACCGCATCGACGTCCTGGTCACCAAGGACAGCGGCGGCGCCGCGACCGCCCCCAAGCTGACCGCCGCCCGCGAACTGCGCCTGCCCGTCATCATCGTGGAGCGTCCGCCGGTGCCGGACGGCGTGCCGGTCGTGCCGGACGTCGAGGGCGCGGTGCGCCGGCTGGAACAGCTGGGCCTGGAGCCGCCGGGCTGAGTCCGGTCCGTGAAATTGCCGGGCGGTCCCGCCGACCGCCCCGGCAGGATGGCCTGATGAGCGACGACCAGCGCACCCCGACCCCGCGTACCTCCGACGAACGCACCACCCTGACAGGCTTCCTGGACCACCAGCGCGACACCCTCGCGATGAAGTGCGCGGGCCTGACGACCGAGCAGCTCCGTGCCCGGGTGCTGGAACCCTCCGGGCTCTCGCTGCTCGGCCTGGTCCGGCACCTCGCCGAGGTGGAGCGCAGCTGGTTCCGCAACGTCTTCAACGACGAAGCCAGGCCCGGTTTCTGGAAGAACCCCGACGGCACGTTCGCCGAGTTCGACACCGAAACCGCCGACCCGGACGAGGCCTTCGCGATCTGGCGCCGCGAGTGCGACCACTCCCGGGAACTCGTCGCCGCCGCGGAGTCGTTGGACGTCCTGGGCCGCCACGGCGAGGAAGTCTTCTCGCTGCGCTGGATCCTCACCCACATGATCGAGGAGTACGCCCGCCACAACGGCCACGCCGACCTCCTCCGCGAACACCTCGACGGCACCACCGGCGAGTAGCACCCGCGAGTAGCACCGGCGGCTGGCACCGGAGCCTGGCGGCGCCAGAGGGAGCAGGGATGCGGACCCGCCAGAAGGAACGCGATCCGGCTGGTTCGAGAACGGCGGTCGCCCTGGGCGCCGAACAACCCGGTGTTCGTGGAGTACCTGAACACCGGGTTGGACGTGGCCATCCTGCTGACCGGACTCAACGGGTGGGGCCTGTCAGCAGGATGACGGTCTATCAGATATTTCGAATATCTCAGATGTCGCGGAAGGTCTCGATCTGGGCGCCGATCGAGTTGAGGCGCTCGGCGAGGTCCTCGTAACCGCGGTTGATGACGTAGACGTTGCGCAGGACCGAGGTGCCCTGGGCGGCGAGCATCGCGAGGAGGATGACGACGGCGGGGCGCAGCGCCGGGGGGCACATCATCTCGGCGGCGCGCCAGCGGGTGGGGCCCTGGACCAGCACGCGGTGCGGGTCCAGGAGCTTGACGTCCGCGCCGAGGCGGGTCAGCTCGGTGAGGTAGATCGCGCGGTTGTCGTAGACCCAGTCGTGGATCATCGTGGTGCCGTGGGCGGCCGCGGCGATGGCGGCGAAGAACGGCACGTTGTCGATGTTGATGCCGGGGAACGGCATCGGGTGGATGGTGTCGATCGGGGCGGTCAGCTTGGAGGGGCGCACCGTGAGGTCGACCAGGCGGGTGTGGCCGTTGTGGGCCCGGTACTCCGGGGTGCGGTCGTAGTCGAGGCCCATGCCCTCGAGCACGGCGAGCTCGATCTCCAGGAACTCGATCGGCACCCGGCGGATCGTCAGCTCGGAGGAGGTGACGACGGCGGCGGCGAGCAGGCTCATCGCCTCCACCGGGTCCTCGGCCGGGGTGTAGTCGACGTCGCAGGTGATCTGCGGGACGCCGTGCACGGTGAGGGTGGTGGTGCCGATGCCCTCGATCCTGACGCCCAGCTTCTCGAGGAAGAAGCAGAGGTCCTGGACCATGTAGTTGGGCGAGGCGTTGCGGATGACGCTCACGCCGTCGTGCCGCGCGGCGGCGAGCAGGGCGTTCTCGGTGACGGTGTCCCCGCGCTCGGTCAGGACGATCGGGCGGTCCAGCGGGGCGCCCGGCTCGACCGAGGCGTGGTAGGCGCCGCCGGTGGTGGCGACCTCCAGGCCGAAGCGGCGCAGCGCGGTCAGGTGCGGCTGGACGGTGCGGGTGCCGAGGTCGCAGCCGCCCGCGTACGGGATGGCGAAGTGCTGGGCGCGGTGCATCAGCGGGCCAAGGAACATCAGCACGCTGCGGGTGCGGCGGGCGGCCTCGACGTCCATCGCGGCGAGGTCCAGCTCGGCGGGCGGGGTGAGTTCGAGGTCGCGGCCGTCGTTGATCCAGCGGCTCTTGACGCCGATGCTGGTGAGCACCTCGAGGATGCGGTAGACCTCTTCGATCCGGGCGACGCTGCGGATCGTGGTGCGGCCGGTGGTCAGCAGCGAGGCGCAGAGGATCGCGACGCAGGCGTTCTTGCTGCTGCGGACGTCGATGGCGCCGGAGAGGCGGGTGCCGCCGGCGACCCGCAGGTGCATCGGGCCGGAGTAGCCGAGGGAGACGATCTCGCTGTCGAGGGCTTCGCCGATGCGGGCGATCATCTCAAGGCTGACGTTCTGCTTGCCCTGTTCGATGCGGTTGACCGCGCTCTGGCTGGTACCGAGTGCCTCTCCGAGCTGCGCCTGGGACCAGCCGCGGTGCTGGCGCGCGGTACGGATGAGGGTGCCGATTCGGGTGAGATAGTCGCCTGTCACTCGCCAGACCATATCTCATGGCTGAGATGACGATGGAACCGATGGACGGTGCGGCGCTCCTTTTGTCCGTTTCCCTCCCTGTATGGCCGTCAGATCTTCACATCACCACGTGGTGTCGTCACGCTCCCGTGACAGTCGTGACAATGTCACGGGCCCGGCGGCATCACAGCCCGCGGCATGACGGCCCGGCGGCATCACGGCCCCAGTGGCTCCGCCCGGCCGACGACGGTGCCCGCGCGGTCGATGCAGATGACGTCCACCGCGACCGGCGAGCCCCGCAGCACGCCGAGCGCCGTCGCCCGGGCCGCCTCCGCGACCAGGTCCCCGAGCGGAACCCCGGCCGCGCGGCACAGCTGCACCGCCTCCAGACCCGTGTTGGCCGCCGCCACCGCCTTCGCCAGCGCCTCGTCCGCCCCACCCCGCCGGGCCAGTTCGGCCAGGTACCCCTTGTCCACCTGGGAGCGCGCGGAGTGCAGGTCGAGGTGGCCGGCCGCGAGCTTGGACAGCTTGGCGAAGCCGCCCGCAATGGTCAGCCGGGGCACCGGGTGGCGCTTCAGGTACTTGAGCACGGCGCCGGCGAAGTCGCCCATGTCCAGCAGCGCGTCCTCGGGCAGCCCGTGCACCGCGACCGCGACCTTCTCCGAGGTCGACCCGGTGCAGCCGGCCACGTGCGTGCGCCCCGCCGCCCGGGCCACGTCCACGCCGCGGCGGATGGAGTCGATCCAGGCCGAGCAGGAGTAGGGGACGACGATCCCGGTGGTCCCGAGGATCGACAGGCCGCCGAGGATGCCGAGCCGCGGGTTCCAGGTCGAGCGGGCGATCTCCTCGCCGTGGTCGACGGAGATCTCGACCACCACGTCCCCGCTGCCGCCGTGCTCGGCGGCCACCTCGGCGACGGCGTCCCGGATCATCTGCCGGGGCACCGGGTTGATCGCCGGCTCGCCGACGGGCAGCGGCAGGCCGGCCTTGGTGACCGTCCCCACCCCCGGGCCGGCCCGGAACACCACCCCGGCACCGGGCCGGCCGGCCCGTACGGTCGAACGGATCAGTGCACCGTGGGTGACGTCGGGGTCGTCGCCGGCGTCCTTGACCACTCCGGCCATGGCACTCCCACCCGCGGCGAGCTCCTCGGCGGTCGGCCCCCCGTCCAGTTCCTCGGCGGCGAGGGCGAAGGCGGGCCGCTGGCCCTTGGGCAGGGTGATGACCACGGGGTCGGGGAACTCGCCGGTGAGCAGCGCGGTGTACGCGGCCTTGGTGGCGGCGGTGGCGCAGGCGCCCGTCGTCCAGCCGTGCCGCAGGCCGCTGCTCTTCAGCTGACCTGCCCGGCCTCCCGCCCCGGCTTCCGCCTGGGCTGCGCCTTCGGCTCCCGCTGCGGCCACCTGCGCCTCGCTTCCGACGGCGCCCGCGCCGTCCGTCCTGCTTCCCGGGCGGCCGGTCCGGCCGCCGCCGCCGATTTTCCCCCATTCGCCCGGGCGGGGCCCGACCGGGGTGGCCCGTGGCACCCCGGGGCGGGGGCGCCGGGAAGCCGGTGTGCGAGCTACGCGGGAGCCGTTGTCCCGCGTTCCCGAAGTGTTCTCCGCACGGGTCTCGCTCCCTGGGCCTACCAGTGAGTAATCTGGCGGTCCGCCAGAAGCGGGGTCATGACACGTGGGTCCGGTGATCGGGTAGTCCGCCCGGCCGGGCCATCAGTATGTGGGGGTTTTTTGTGGCAGGGATGAGTCGGCGTACGTTCCTCACGGGTACGTCGGTGGCCGCCGCGTGGTCCGCCTTGTCGCTGGGCGGCGCACAGTTCGCCTCCGCAGCGACGCGCGACCAGGCGCTGGCGACCACGGCCGCGCGGGCGGTCAAGGTCACCGGGACCACGCTGGAGCAGGTGGCCACGCCGGTCGGCACCGGCGGCTACAAGCGGCTGACGGCCGGGCCGGGCTGGCCGCTGGTGGTCCGCGGCGACCTGGCGGCGGCGGGCACCGGACGGGACGACCGCCGCACCGGGCTGGCCAGCTTCGTCCAGTTCAGCGACCTGCACCTGGTGGACACCGAGTCCCCGGTGCGCTTCGAGTACCTGGCCCGGTACAACGGCAGCGCCTACCGGCCGCAGGAGGCCCTGAACGCCCGCGGCGTCTCGGCCCTCGTCGAGCGGGTCAACTCGCTCGCCACCGGCCCCTACACCGGCATGCCGTTCAGCATGGTGATGGCCACCGGTGACAACACCGACAACCACGAGCTCGCCGAACTCGACTGGTACCTCAAGGTCATGGGCGGTGGCCGACTGGCCCAGAACACCGGTGACCCGAACCGCTACGAGGGCGTCCAGAACTCCGGCAACGCGGCGTACTGGAACCCCGAACTCGCCTACAGCGACGGCTACAAGGCCAAGGGCTTCCCGCTGGTGCCCGGCTTCCTCTCCGCCGCCGGCCGCCCCTTCGACGCGCCCGGCCTGCGTACGCCCTGGTACACGACGGTCGGCAACCACGACGACAGCATCGAGGGCACGCTGCCGGACCTCGGGCTGCTCAACGACCTCTACACCGGCCAGTACAAGCTGGAGGGCTGCGACGACGCGACGGCCGCCCAGCTGACGGACTCGCTGCGCCGCGACCCGGCGGGCGCCGTGCTGCTGCTCGCCAAGCTGATCGCCGACGGCGAGGCGGTGCGCCGGATCACCCCGGACGAGCGCCGCAAGCCGTTCACCCTCAAGGAGTTCGCCAAGGCCCACCTGAACCCGGCGGTCACCGGCGCGGGCCCGTTCGGGCACGGCTTCACCTCGGACATGGTGAGCAGCGGCAAGCTCTACTACACCTTCCGCATCTCGGAGAAGGTGGTCGGCATCAGCCTGGACACCACCAACCAGGCCGGGTTCGCCGACGGTTCGCTGGGCACCGCGCAACTGCGCTGGCTGGAGCAGCAGCTGCAGGCGCACAGCGGGCACTGGTACGACGCCGACGGGCGCCGGGTGACGGGCGGCAGCACGGACGACGTGATCATGCTCTTCAGCCACCACACCAGTACCTCGATGGGCAACCTGCTGCCGGACCCGCGCAACATCTTCGAGCGGCGGCACGACGGCAACGAGCTGGTGACGCTGCTGCAGCGCTACCCGAACGTCGTCGCGTGGGTGAACGGGCACACTCACATGAACAAGATCACGCCGCACGGCCACGCGGTGCCGGAGCGGGCGTTCTGGGAGATCAACACCGCCTCGCACATCGACTACCCGCAGCACGGCCGGATCATCGAGGTCGTGGACAACGGGGACGGCACGCTCTCGCTGTTCACCACGCTGATCGAGTCCTCCGCGCCGTACACGACGGACTTCGGCGGCACCTCGGACGCCAACCTCGCGGCGCTCTACCGCGAGCTGTCGTACAACGACCCGAACGGGCGGCCGACGGCGCTGCTGGGCGCGGGCGAGGACCACAACACGGAGCTGCTGATAGCCAAGCCGACCCGCTGACGGCCGGCAGACAACGGCTGGCGGGCAACGGCTGACGGCTGACAGGCAACAGCAAACAGAGGACAGCTGACAGATGATGAAATCTGTCAGCTGTCCTCTGTCATTCGTCCGCCGTCACCCCTCCGGGTATCGCCGGGGCGTCCAGACGACCTCCACGCCGCCGCCCCGCTCGACCGCCTGGGTCTGCGAGGAGCCGATCAGCAGGATCGTCCGCATGTCGACCAGCGCCGGATCCAGCTCGCCGAGCCGGACGATCCGCACCCGCTCGGTCAGCCCGCCGACGTCGCGCGCCATGACCACCGGGGTCTCCGGCGCCCGGTACTCCAGCAGCAGGTCACGGGCGAGGCCGACCTGGGTGGTGCGGGACTGCGAGCCCGGGTTGTACAGCGCGAGCACCAGGTCCGCCCCGGCGGCGGCGCGCAGCCGCTTGGCCACCACGTCCCAGGGCTTGAGCCGGTCCGAGAGCGACACCACCGCGTAGTCGTGCCCGAGCGGGGCACCGGCCCGGGAGGCGGCCGCGTGGGCGGCGGTCATCCCCGGCAGGATCCGCACCGGGACGTCCCGGTAGTCCTCCTCGCAGGCGACCTCCAGCACGGCGGTGGCCATCGCGAACACGCCCGGATCGCCCGAGGAGACCACCGCGACCCGGTGCCCGCGCCGGGCGAGGTCCAGGGCGTACTCGGCGCGCTCCGACTCCACCTTGTTGTCCGAGCCGTGCCGCCGCTGCCCGGGGCGCTCCGGCACCCGGGCCAGGTAGGTGGTGTAGCCGACCAGGTCGGTGGCCTCGGCCAGCGCGCCGCGCGCCTCGGGGGTGAGCCAGAGCGGTCCGGCCGGCCCGGTGCCGACGACGGTCACGCTGCCCACGCCGTCCGACAGCCGGACCTCGGGCTCCAGCGGCGCGACCTTGCTCGGCAGCACCGCGACCGAGAAGTACGGCACCGTCTCGCCGTCGATCTCCGCGAGCGGCGCGATGCGCTCCCCCGCCATGAAGGCCCGCTCGACGTACTGGGCGTCCGCCAGCCTCCCGGCCCGTTCCAGGGCCCGGCGGACGGTCGGGAAGGTGCGCCCCAGCTTCATGATCACGGCGGAGTCTGCCGACGCGATCCGCGCCGTCAGTTCCTCCTCGGGCAGCGTGCCGGGGATGACGGTGAGCGTCTCGTCGGCTTCGGTCAGCGGCTGTCCGAGCCGGGCCGCCGCCGCGCTGACCGAGGTCACGCCGGGCACGACCTCGGTCGGGTAGCGGTGCGCGAGGCGCTTGTGCATGTGCTGGTACGAGCCGTAGAAGAGCGGGTCGCCCTCGGCGAGGACGACGACGTCGCGCCCGGCGTCCAGGTGGGCGGCCAGCCGGGCGGCGGCCTCCTCGTAGAAGTCGTCCAGCGCGCCCCGGTAGCCGCCGGGGTGATCGGTGGTCTCGACGGTGAGCGGGTAGACCAGCTTCTCCTCGATCTGACCGCCCGTCAGGTAGCGTTCGGCGATCGAGCGTGCGATGGACCGGCCGTGCCGGGCGCTGTGGTACGCCACCACGTCGGCCTTGCCGATGAGTTCGGCGGCGCGGACGGTCACCAGCGACGGGTCGCCGGGGCCGAGTCCGACGCCGTACAGCCGTCCGGCCGCAGCCTTCTGATGATCCGTCACTCTTCTTCGCTCGCAATCGCGTTGATGGCACCGGCCGCGATCGCGCTGCCGCCGCGCCGGCCACGCACCACCAGGTGCTCCAGGCCGGACGGGTGCTCGGCCAGGGCCTGCTTGGACTCGGCGGCGCCGATGAAGCCGACCGGGACGCCGATCACCGCGGCCGGGCGCGGCGCGCCCGCCTCGATCATCTCCAGCAGCCGGAACAGCGAGGTCGGCGCGTTGCCGACGGCGACCACAGCGCCCTCCAGCCGGGGCAGCCACAGCTCCATGGCCGCGGCGCTGCGGGTGTTGCCCATCTTCCGGGCGAGTTCGGGCACCGACGGGTCGGTGAGAGTGCAGATCACCTCGTTGTCGGCGGGCAGCCGCTTGCGGGTCACCCCGCTCGCGACCATGTTGACGTCGCAGAGGATCGGCGCACCGGCGTGCAGCGCGGCGCGCGCGGAGGCGACCACGCCGGGCGAGTACACCAGGTCCTCGACCAGGTCGACCATCCCGCAGGCGTGGATCATCCGCACCGCGACCTGGGAGACGTCCGCCGGGAGGGCGGCCAGATCGGCCTCCGCGCGGATGGTGGCAAAGGACTGGCGGTAGATGGACGCGCCGTCCTTCTCGTACTCGATCACTTCGTGGTCCTCCTGGCCTCGGCGACCGCCTCGGCCATCTCCTCGTTCGACACGTCGTTCGTCAGGTCGTTCGTCACGGCATTCGTCACGTCGTTCGTCACGGCATTCGTCACGGCATTCGTCACGGCATTCGTCACGCCGTTCGTCACGGCGTTCGCCACGTCACCGACCGTGGGGCCGACCGTGGGGGCGGCCGCCGGTCCTTTCACCGTCACCCGGTAGCCGTGCCCGGTGGCGAGCACGTCCACCCACCGCCCGGCCGGGTGGCCGCAGCGCCGTTCACAGCCCGACCAGTGCACGGGCAGCGCGCCGGACCCCGCGCCGCCGCCCGCGGGCCAGGGGCCGGCGTCCAGCGCCCGGGCCGCGTCCGAGCGGACGTCGGCGAGCGACTTGGCGCACCCCGGCAGCCCGGTGCAGGCGGTGGCCCGCTCCCAGGGCGAGCCCGGCTCGGTACGGAACCCGGCCTCGGCGAGCGCGGGCAGCAGGTCGGCGGGCGCGCCGGGCAGGACCACGCCACGCCAGGGCGTCAGCCGCAACCCACCGGACGACGCGGACGACGCGGACGACGCGGACACCGAAGCCGACGCGTCCGCCGAAGCCGAGGCAGCCGCGGCCAGCGCCCGCCACTGCGCGGCGCTCGCACGGCCGAAGCGCAGGCCCACCGAGAGCCCGCCGGGGTGCGCGCCGACGGCGGGCGCCGTACCGGCGAAGGCGGGCAGCGGCACCGAGCCGGCCGGCAGCAGGTCGGGCACCTCGCGCAGGTGCCAGGCCTGGCGTCCGCTCGTCCGCAGCGCGTCCAGGAAGGAGCGGGCCGCGTCCAGCACGGCCGTCACCTCCTGTCCGGCCCGGACCGGGTGCCCGTGGCTCGACCGCCCGAGGCGCAGCACGGTGGGCCGCTCCGAAGCGGCGGCCCGCGAGCCTGCGATCAATGTCACATCGGCGTCGAGCGCGGCGACGTCGCCCCGCCCGTCGTCCAGCGCGAACAGGAACTTGCCGGAGAGCCCGGCCGCCCAGTCGCTCGCGCACAGCCGCGCGTCCAGTTCCCGCACCCAGGCCTGGACATCGGCGACATCGGCTACATCGGCAGAAGGTGCAGAAGGTGCGGAAGGTGCGGAACCGGTGGCGTCCAGCCCGGCCAGCGGCGAGGCGACGATGTTGCGGACCCGTTCGTGGGTGTCCGAGGGCAGCAGGCCGACGGCGCGCAGCCGTTCGGCGAGGTCCGCCGCGCACTGCGAAGCCAGGCCGCGCAGTTGGACGTTGCCGCGCGAGGTGGTCTCCAATTCCCCGTCGCCCAGGGCCTCGGCGGCCTCGGCCAGCGCGAGCGCCTGACGGACCGTCAGCAGGCCGCCGGGCAGGCGGATCCGGGCCAGGGCGCCGTCGTCGGCCGGGTGCAGACGCAGCGCCCCGGGGCAGGCGTCCGCGCGCCCCCGGTCGGGCACCTCCCGGTCGGGCACGGCGGCGCCCGGCGCGGTGGCGTCGGGTGTCGGTGGCATGGCGGCGAGCATACAGATGATCCGATCGGTTGCCTCCGTCCGTTGCATCACACTCCGGCGCACCCGACGCGTGCGCCCGGCGGGCGTCCCGGGCAGTGCGAGCCCATGCGCCGGTCGGCCCGGAGTGCGCGACCGAAAGCTCACTCTCCCCCAGCTCAGCCGCACCCCGTACGATGCTGGGCGGACGGTCCTGGCGGACCGTCCGCACGCCAGCGACGGCGCAGGGGAGGAAACCGGTGCAAGCCCGGTGCGGTCCCGCCACTGTGACCGCGGTTCACCGGGAAACCGGTCGGCCGCGGGAGCCAGGAACTCCTGCCGTCCTCCACCGGCCCGGGGCGCGGACCCCGAGGAAGGCAGAAATGCACCAGCGCTGTCGCATGCCCGCGCACGCGTCCACGGCCGTCAGCACGGCCGCCCCGGCCGTCACCACGGCCGACCCTGCCGTCAGTACGACGGCTCCGGCCCGCATCCAGGCCGTCCCGGCCGACTTCACGGCCGTCCTGGCCACCCTCGAGGCCGGGAGGGCCTTCTCATGATCCTGCTGCTGTCGACGTCCGACACCGACCTGCTCAGTGCCCGCGCTTCCGAGGGCCCGGTGCGCTACCGGCTCGGCAACCCGGCCCGGCTCACCCCCGAGGACCTGCCCGCGCTGCTGGAGGGCACCGACCTCGTCGTGGTCCGCCTGCTCGGCGGGCGCCGTGCCTGGCAGGAGGGCCTGGACGCGCTGCTGGCCGGCCCCCGCCCGGTGGTGGTGCTGACCGGTGAGCAGGCCCCCGACGCCCAGCTGATGGAGCTGTCCACCGTCCCGGCCGGCATCGCCGCCGAGGCGCACGCCTACCTCGCCCACGGCGGCGCGGCCAACCTGGCCGAGCTGGGCGCCTTCCTCTCCGACACGGTCCTGCTGACCGGCCACGGCTTCGCCCCGCCCGCCTCCGCGCCGGCCTGGGGCCCGCTGGAGCGCGAGGCCCGTACGTCCGAGGGTCCGACGGTCGCAGTGCTCTACTACCGCGCCCACCACATGAGCGGCAACACCGCCTTCGTGGAGACACTCTGCCGGGCCGTCGAGGACCAGGGCGCCCGGGCCAAGGCCTACTACTGCGCCTCGCTGCGCGGCGCCGAGCCCGAGCTGCTGGCCGCGCTCGGCGAGGCCGACGCGATCGTCACCACCGTGCTCGCCGCCGGCGGCACCCGCCCGGCCGACGCGCAGGCCGGCGGCGACGAGGAGGCCTGGGACGCGGGCGCGCTCGCCGCACTGGACCGCCCGATCCTGCAGGCGCTCTGCCTGACCTGGTCCCGCGCCCAGTGGGAGAGCAGCGACGACGGCCTGTCCCCGCTGGACACCGCCACCCAGATCGCCGTGCCGGAGTTCGACGGCCGCCTGATCACCGTCCCGTTCTCCTTCAAGGAACTGGACGAGGACGGCCTGACCGTCTACGCCGCCGACCCGGAGCGCGCCGCCCGGGTGGCCGGCACCGCCGTCAGCCACGCCCGGCTGCGGTACGTCCCGGCCGCCGAGCGCCGCCTCGCGCTGGTGCTGTCCGCGTACCCGACCAAGCACGCCCGGGTCGGCAACGCCGTCGGCCTGGACACCCCCGCCAGCGCCGTCCGCCTGCTGCACCGGCTGCGCGAGGAGGGCATGGACCTCGGGGACAGCCTGCCCGGCCTGGACGAGGGCACCGAGGAGGGCCACGAGGGCGACGCGATCATCCACGCCCTGATCGCAGCCGGCGGCTACGACCAGGACTGGCTCACCGAGGACCAGCTGGCCCGCAACCCGGTGCGCATCCCCGCCGCCGACTACCGCCGCTGGTACGCCACCCTCCCCCAGGCCCTGCGCGAGCAGGTCGAGGAGCACTGGGGCCCGGCCCCCGGCGAGTTGTACGTCGACCGCTCGCAGAACCCGGACGGCGACATCGTGCTGGCCGCGATCCGCTCCGGGAACCTGCTGGTCCTGATCCAGCCGCCGCGCGGCTTCGGCGAGAACCCGGTCGCGATCTACCACGACCCCGACCTGCCGCCGAGCCACCACTACCTGGCCGCCTACCGCTGGATCGAGGCCGCGCAGGAGGACGGCGGCTTCGGCGCCCACGCCGTCATCCACCTCGGCAAGCACGGCAACCTGGAGTGGCTGCCCGGCAAGACCGCCGCGCTGTCCGCCGAGTGCGGCCCGGACGCCGTCCTCGGCAACCTCCCGCTGGTCTACCCCTTCCTGGTCAACGACCCGGGCGAGGGCACCCAGGCCAAGCGCCGCGCCCACGCCACGCTGGTCGACCACCTCGTCCCGCCGATGGCCCGCGCCGACTCCTACGGCGACATCGCGCGCCTGGAGCAGCTGCTGGACGAGCACTCCAACATCGCCGCGATGGACCCGGCCAAGCTGCCCGCCATCCGCGCCCAGATCTGGACCCTGATCCAGGCGGCCAAGCTCGACCACGACCTCGGCCTGGACGAGCGCCCCGAGGACGACGGCTTCGACGACTTCCTGCTGCACGTCGACGGCTGGCTCTGCGAGGTCAAGGACGCCCAGATCCGCGACGGCCTGCACGTCCTCGGCCAGGCGCCGACCGGGACCGACCGGGTCAACATCGTGCTCGCCATCCTGCGCGCCCGGCAGATCTGGGGCGGCGTCAGCGCACTGCCCGGCCTGCGCGAGGCGCTCGGCCTGGACGAGGCCGCGCTGACGCTCGGCGCCACCGACGCGGCCGAGGCCGAGGCCCGCGCCCTGGTCGAGGCGATGGAGGCGGCGGACTGGGCGCCCGAGGCGGTCGAGAAGGTCACCGCCGACCTGCCGGAGACCGTCCAGGAGGCCGTCCGGGCGGTGCTGGCCTTCGCCGCCGCCCAGGTGGTGCCGCGCCTGGCCGCGACCACCGACGAGCTGGACGCGGTGCTGCACGCGCTGCAGGGCGGCTTCGTCCCGGCCGGCCCGTCCGGATCGCCGCTGCGCGGCCTGGTCAACGTCCTGCCGACCGGCCGCAACTTCTACTCGGTCGACCCGAAGGCCGTCCCCAGCAAGCTCGCCTGGGAGACCGGCCAGGCGCTCGCCGCCTCGCTGATCGAGCGGTACACCGCCGACAACGACGGCGCCTACCCGCCCTCGGTCGGCCTCTCGCTCTGGGGCACCAGCGCGATGCGCACCGCCGGCGACGACATCGCCGAGGCCTTCGCCCTGCTCGGCGTCCGCCCGGTCTGGGACGAGGCCTCCCGCCGGGTCACCGGCCTGGAGCCGATCCCGCTGGAGGAGCTGGGCCGCCCGCGCATCGACGTGACGCTGCGCATCTCCGGCTTCTTCCGCGACGCCTTCCCGCACGTCGTCGCCCTACTGGACGACGCGGTGCGCCTGGCCGCCGCGCAGGAGGAGGCCGACGAGCAGAACTTCGTCCGGGCCCACGTCCGGGCCGACGTGGCCGTCCACGGCGACGAGCGCAAGGCCACCGTCCGCGTCTTCGGCTCCCGCCCGGGCACGTACGGGGCCGGCCTGCTCCAGCTGATCGACAGCCGGGACTGGCGCACCGACGCCGACCTCGCCGAGGTGTACACCGTCTGGGGCGGCTACGCGTACGGGCGCGGGTTGGACGGGCGGCCGGCCCGCGAGGAGATGGAGACCGCGTACAAGCGGATCACCGTCGCCGCGAAGAACACCGACACCCGCGAGCACGACATCGCCGACTCGGACGACTACTTCCAGTACCACGGCGGCATGGTGGCCACCGTCCGCGCCCTCACCGGCAAGGCGCCGACCGCCTACATCGGCGACTCCACCCGCCCGGAGACGGTCCGCACCCGGACGCTGACCGAGGAGGCCGCCCGCGTCTTCCGTGCCCGCGTGGTCAACCCGCGCTGGATCGAGGCGATGCGCCGGCACGGCTACAAGGGCGCCTTCGAGATGGCCGCGACGGTCGACTACCTGTTCGGCTACGACGCCACCACGGGCGTGGTCGCGGACTGGATGTACGAGAAGCTGACCCAGGAGTACGTGCTCGACCCGGTCAACCGGGAGTTCCTCGCGGGCGCCAACCCGTGGGCGCTGCACGGGATCAGCGAACGCCTGCTGGAGGCGGCGAGCCGCGGGCTGTGGGAGCAGCCGGACCCGGAGCTGATCGCCCAGCTGCAGGCCGCGTTCCTGGAGACCGAGGGGGACCTGGAGGGCGGCGAGGGCGGCGAGGGCTGAGGCCCGCCGTTCCGGCGCCCGTTCGAAAGGTGGGTCGCCACCGCCCTGTTGGTGTTCCCGTCGTCCATTCGGGTGACGGGAACACTGGTGGGCTACGCCGTCCAAGCGGACAATACGGGGCATGTCGCGCCGCATCGGTCCCACCAGCCCAGCCCTGAGCACGACCCCCACAGCCGAGGCCGGGAAAGCGGAGGACGCGGAGAAGAACGAGGAACGGGAGCAACGGGAGCAGGCTGAGCCGCGCGCGCCGCACCGGTACCGGGCGCGGCTCGGCGCACTGGCGGCCGGGGCCGTGCCGGTGCTCGCGTTCCCGGCGCCCGGGCAGGCCTGGCTCGCCTGGGTCGCCCTCGTCCCGGGGCTGCTGCTCGCGCAGCGGGCGCCGTCGGGGCGGGAGGCCGCGGTGCGCGGGTGGTGGTTCGGGGCGGGGTTCATCCTGACCGCGATGTACTGGCTGGTGCCCTCCGTCGGACCGGCGCTGCCGGTGCTCGCCGTGCTGTTCGGGGCGCTGCAGGCGCCGCTCGGGTACGCGGTGCACCGGCTGCTGCGCCCGCCGCTGACCACCCGTCGGGCGCTGCTCGCGCTGCTGGTCGTCCCCGCGGTGTGGGTGAGCACCGAGTACGCGCGGTCCTGGCACGCGCTCGGCGGGCCGTGGGCGCTGCTCGGCGCCACCCAGTGGCAGCACCCGGCGATCCTCGGACTCGCCTCGGCGGGCGGGATCTGGCTGGTCAGCGCGGCGGTGGCGGCGGTGAACACCGGGGTGCTGATCGTGCTGACCTCGGTGCACTGGCGGCCGCGGGCCGTCGCGGCCTCGGCGGCGGTGCTGGTCCTGGCCTCCGGTCCGCTGCTGTTCGCGCTGCGCGAGGCACCGGCCGGGGCCGGGGCGGTCACGGCGGCGCTGGTCCAGCCCGGCATCGTCGCGGACCCGCAGGCCCGCTTCGACGCGAGCGCCCGGGCCACCGCGGACCTGGTCGGTCAGCCGGTGGACCTGGTGGTGTGGGGCGAGAGCAGCACCACCGCCGACCTCGACCGCGACCCGGCCGCCCTGGACGCCCTGCGCCGGCTCGCCGTCACCACCGGCGCCGAGGTGATGGCCGGGGAGGACGCCCGCAAGGCGGACGGGCGGATCTCCAAGGACGCGGTGCTGGTCTCCCCGGCGGGCGTGGTGGACCGCTACCGAAAGATCCGGCTGGTGCCGTTCGGCGAGTACATCCCGCTGCGACCGGTGCTCGGCTGGATCGCCGGGGTCAGTCGGGCGGCGGGCGAGAACCGGGCGCCAGGCACCGCCTTCCACGTGCTGCCGGCCACCGACCGGACGGGCGCACCGCTGCCGGTCGGAGCGCTGATCTGCTTCGAGTCGGCCTTCCCCGACATGGCCCGCACCGCCGCGCGGGACGGCGCCCGGGTGCTGGTCTACCAGTCCTCGACCTCGACGTTCCAGCACACCTGGGCGCCCGAGCAGCACGTCTCGCTGGCGGCGATCCGCGCCGCCGAGACCGGGCGGCCGGCCGTCCAGGCCTCGCTGACCGGCGTCTCGGCGGCCTTCGACGCCCAGGGCCGGGAGCTCGCCCGGCTCGGCACCGACGGCACCGGCACACTGACCGTCCGGCTGCCGCTCACCGCGCCCGACACGCTGACCTGGTACGACCGCGTCGGCGACGTGGTGCCGGCGGGAGCGCTGCTGATCACGGCGGGGGCCGCGGTGGCCGCGGTGGCGGGACGGCGCCCGCGCGCCGCCCGGCGCCCGGCTCAGCCCTCGGCGGGGGCGCGGTAGATGCCGAAGGCGGCGCCCTGCGGATCGCGCAGCACGGCGATCCGCCGACCGCCCGCCATCGAGAAGGCGGGCATCAGCACGTCCCCGCCCAGGGCCACCGCCCGGCTGACGGTGAGGTCGGCGTCGGCGCACGAGAAGTACGGCAGCCAGTGCGGCGGCACCTCCGGCGGGAAGCCCTCGTCCATCACCAGCATGCCGCCGAAGTCCTGACCGGCCAGGCCCCACTGGGTGTAGTGCTCGGAGGGCGCGACGGACCAGCCGAAGACCGCCGGGTAGAAGGCGGTCGCGCCGGCCGGGTCGCGCGTGAGCAGTTCCACCCAGCCGAGCGAGCCCGGCTCGTTGAACACCCCGGCGCCCTTGAAGGCGCCGGCCTGCCAGAGGACGAACACCGCGTGGGAGCGGTCGGCGGCCACCGCGAACCGGCCGTGGTCGCGCACGTCGGTGGGCTCCTTCAGGAGGGTGCCGCCGGCGTCCACGATCCTCGCCGCGGTGGCGTCGGCGTCGGCGACCGCGAAGCAGACCGTCCAGGCAGTCGGCTGCCCCGGCGCGTAGCGCGGGGTGATCGCGGCGACCGGGGTGTCCTTCAGGAGCATCCGGATGTAGTCGCCGTCCTCGGGGCGCCCGCCGTCGTCCTCCAGCCAGCCGAACAGCTCGCGGTAGAAGGCCCTGGCGGCGGCCGGGTCGGCGGTGCCCAGCTCGACCCAGCAGGGCGCGTCGGTGGTCACGGAGGTCTGCTTCATGGCGTCTACTCTCCAGCTCGTTCTCGGCCCCCGGCCCTTCCCGCCCAGGATGCGGGGCGGGAAGGGCCGGGGACGGACGCTGGTGGGCCGAACGGGGGCGGGCGGAGGGCTGACGAATGACAGATGACAGCTGACAGATTTCGAAATCTGTCAGCTGTCATCTGTTGAACGTTATCTGTCAGTTGTCAGCTGTCCACCCTCGGGCCGCCGGGCCGGCAGCTCCTCAGGCCGCAGGCCGCCGGGCCGCAGCCCGTCACCTCCGCAGAGCCCGCGAGACCGGGATCCAGAGCTCCGCCTCGGCGTCGGCCACCCCCGGGACGAAGCGGGTCTGCAGGATCTCCGGGCCCGGCCGGGCCTCGTACGGGTTGGACGGGAACCACTGGCCGGCCACGTCCCCCCACATCTCCTGCAGCGCCTGCGGGAACGGCCCGGTGTTGCGGAACACCGCCCAGGTACCGGCCGGCACCTCGAGCACGTCCAGGTCCTCCGGGACGACGACGTCCTCGCGCGCCACCACCGCGTGCCAGTAGGTGAGTTCGGACCCCTCCTCGCGGTTCGGCGAGTAGTCGTCGGTCACCGACACGATGCCGGCCGGGTCCGGCCCGGTGAGGGCCGTGATCCGCTCGACGGCCTCCTGGCCGAGCCCCTTGATGAACTCGGCGATCCCCGGGTTGACCCCCTGGTAGATCAGGGTGACCCGGGCCTTCCTGCCGACGATCCGGAAGTCCGGCTTCTCGACGATTCGGTATTCCATACTGCTGCTTCCTTCCACGACGAGTCGGAAGGACATCCGGGGCTGGGAGGTGAGCACCGCACCGTCGCGCCGGGCCTCCCCCGGCCCGACCCCGTGCATCGCCCGGAACGCCCGGGCGAAGGCCTCGCCCGAGGTGTACCCGTACCGGACCGCGATGTCGAGCAACGTCCGCTCGCCGTCGAGGACTTCGGCCCCCGCGACGGTCAGCCGCCGACGCCGGACGTACTCCGACAGCGATATCCCGGCGAGCATCGAGAACAGCCGCCGGAAATGGTACTCCGACGTCATCGCGATCCTCGCCAGCTCGGCCACGTCGACCTCGCCGTCCAGCTGCCGTTCGATGTGCTCCATCGCCCGGTTCAGGTGCTCCAGCATCCCAGCCCCGTCCTTCCTTGCTGATCACCGTAGGAAGGACCCACCCTGCCGTACCCGACAATCGGTGCCCGCTCCGGTCGGGTACCGATTGCCGGGTGCCGATCGCCGGTACCGATCTCCGGATGCCGATCGCCGGATGCCGATCGCCGGGTCAGCGGCGGGAAAGGCTGGTCAGACCAGGCCCTGGGCCAGCATCGCGTCCGCGACCAACTCGAAGCCCGCGATGTTGGCGCCCACCACGTAGTCGCCGGGGTGGGCGTATCGCTCGGCGGTGGTGAAGCAGGAGTCGTGGATGTGCTTCATGATCCCGGCCAGCCGTTCCTCGGTGTGCTGGAAGGTCCAGGAGTCGCGCGAGGCGTTCTGCTGCATCTCCAGCGCGCTGGTCGCGACGCCGCCCGCGTTCGCCGCCTTGCCCGGGCCGAAGGCCACCCTGGCCTCCTGGAACACCCGCACCGCTTCCGGCGTGGTGGGCATGTTGGCGCCCTCGGCGACCGCGAGCACGCCGCTCCGCACCAGCGCGAGCGCGTCGGCCTCGGTCAGCTCGTTCTGGGTGGCGCAGGGCAGCGCGACCTCGCAGGGCACGCTCCACACACTTGATCCCTCGACGAACCGGACGTGGCTGCCGCGCAGTTCGGCGTACTCGGACACCCGGCCGCGCCGGACCTCCTTGACCTCCTTGAGCAGGTCGAGGTCGATGCCCTTCTCGTCCACCACGTAGCCGGAGGAGTCGGAGGCGGTCAGCACCGTCGCGCCGAGCTGCTGCGCCTTCTCGATCGCGTAGAGCGCGACGTTGCCGGAGCCGGAGACGACCACCCGGCGTCCGTCCAGGCTCTCGCCGCGGCTGTGCAGCATCTCGGCGGTGAACAGCACGCAGCCGTAGCCGGTGGCCTCGGTCCTGACCTGCGCGCCGCCCCAGCCGAGGCCCTTGCCGGTGAGCACGCCGGACTCGTAGCGGTTGGTGATCCGCTTGTACTGGCCGAAGAGGTAGCCGATCTCGCGGCCGCCGACGCCGATGTCTCCGGCCGGCACGTCGGTGTGCTCACCGAGGTGGCGGTGGAGCTCGGTCATGAAGGACTGACAGAACCTCATGATCTCGGCGTCCGAGCGGCCCTTGGGGTCGAAGTCGGCGCCACCCTTGCCGCCGCCGATCGACAGCCCGGTGAGCGCGTTCTTGAAGATCTGCTCGAAGCCGAGGAACTTGACGATGCCGAGGTTGACCGAAGGGTGGAAGCGCAGCCCGCCCTTGTACGGGCCGAGGGCGCTGCTGAACTCCACCCGGAAGCCGCGGTTGACGTGGATGTCGCCGGAGTCGTCCGTCCACGGCACCCGGAACATCAGCTGCCGCTCGGGCTCGCAGATCCGCTCGATGATCCGGGCGTCGAGGAGTTCGGGCCGGTGGGCGAGCACCGGGGCCAGGGTCTCCAGCACCTCGTGGACGGCCTGGTGGAACTCCGTCTCGCCCTTGTTGCGGCGGACCACGTCCGCGTAAAGGGCCTCGACCGCCCGCTGTTCGGCGTCGAAGCGCGGCCGGATCGCGGTGTCGGGGGTGGAGGCGGGGCGGCTCATGGGCATCTGATCAGGACCTTCCGTCGTTGTCGGTGGTCGTGCGCGGGCGTTCCCGTGCCCAGGAAACGGGGGAAGTCTCGCAGTGTCCACCCCCTCGTCCACGCGCCATCCACATGGTGGAAGCCGGCGGGGAACGGTCGCGGGAACAGACGGGGCGGGGCGGGTGTTCTGCGCCTCGTGATCGCGGCGGGCACCGTCGGTATCCAGTTGTTCAAATTGGAACTACCGAGTACGGTCGACATCCGATCCAGCCCGGTCCACCCCTGATCGACGGAGGCCCGTTCCATGCCGCTGCCCGGCCCCACCACGGTGCGTTCGCGCGTGCGCATCCCGCTGACCTTCCCCGACGGCTACCGCGCCGAGGCGGAGGTCTTCACCTTCCACGGCCTCGCCGACGGCGCCGAGCACCTCACACTCGCCCTCGGCACGGTCCCCGAAGGCGGGACGCCGCTGGTGCGACTGCACTCCGAGTGCCTGACCGGGGACGTCTTCGGCTCGGACCGCTGCGACTGCGGGCCGCAGCTGCGCGAGGCGGTGGAGCGGATCAGCGAGGCCGGCGGGTACCTGCTCTACCTGCGCCAGGAGGGCCGGGGCATCGGGCTCTACAACAAGCTCGACGCGTACGCCCTGCAGGACTCCGGGTTGGACACGTACGACGCCAACACCGCGCTCGGCCTGCCCGAGGACGGCCGGGACTACACCGCCGCCGCCCAGATGCTCACCGCGCTCGGCGTCACGGACGCGACGGGCGCGACGGACGCGACGGGCGCGACGGGCGCGACGGGCGCGACAGATGGGACAGGCGGCATCGACCTGCTGAGCAACAACCCGGACAAGGCGGCGCAGTTGGCCGACCTCGGGATCACCGTGCGGCGCCGGGTGCCGACGGGCGTACACCTGTCGGCGAGCAACGTCCGGTACCTGACGGCGAAGGTGGAGCGGACGGGGCACTCGATCGAGCTCTCCCGACTGGTCGGCTGAACACCCTGCCCGAGAACGGCCGGTCGCCCGAGCATCCCGCCCCAAGGCGAAGCCGGCCGGCAGCGGTTCCGGCCGTCAGGCGTCGCGGAACCCGATGGCCCGTTTCACCACGCCGCGCAGTCGGCGGTCCGCTGCCGTCAGCGGCAGGCGCTCGCGGTAGTAGGCCGGGGAGGACACCGGCCGTGCGCCGAAGCTCTGCTTGAACGCGGCCAGCGAGGAGTCGGGCCGGGCGTCACCCATGTCGTAGACGAGGCTCCCGGCCGCGCACGCGTCCTCGACGGCGAGCCGGTGCAGGAGGTGGTTGGCGTGGACCGGATGCGCCAGGCGCCGGTCCATCGCCCCACGCCAGTACTTGGTGTGGGTGCCGTGCCGCAGCACCACGATCGCGGCGGCCGGCTCCCCGCCGCAGCTGGCCAGCCAGATCGCGCAGGAGGCGCCGAAGCGCTCCGCGACCGCTTCCAGGAGGCGCGGCGGTTCCTCCCGCCGATGGCGCCAGCGGGCCAGGGCCAGCGGCTCGTGCTGCTGTTCGGCCCAGCGGGCGACCGACTCCTGGTGGAGACGCCGGAACTGCGGCACCAACCGCCCGCCCCGGCCCACCTCGACCTGTACCTCCGCGCGTTCGGCCTGTCGCACGCCGCGGCGCACCTGCGGGCGGAAGCTGTGGGCCCACACCTCCTCGAAGCCGCCCGCCAGGTCGAGGAGGTAGGTGGTGCGGTCGAAGGCCGCGAAGGTGTCCGGAACGGTCGCGTTCCAGACCGCGGCGGACCGGGGGTCGAACCGTACGGCGACCCGCAGTGCGGGGCGGTCCGCGAGATCCTCGAAGACGAGCCGGGCCTCCCGCGGGTCGGGTGGTCCGTCCGGCACGACGGCGCCGCCGACACCCCACCCGGGCCAGGACTCCTCCGCCAGCAGGCGGGTGGCCCAGCCGCGGCGGCGAACCAGCGGGACGAGGACCTGCCGCCCGCCGTCGAACCGGTACAGCCGACTCGCGTCCGCCAACGGCCGGGCGTCGCAGAGGCAGTCGAGCCAGGTCGGTGTCTGCGTCACCAGCGCTCCGTCATCGCGCTCGATCAGTTCCCACCACAGCTCGCGCGGTGCCGGACTGGTCACCTCGACACCGGCGGGAGGCGTCCTGGGCATGGCACGGTCGCTCCTCTCCGGTGAGTCCGCCAGCCCCCGCTTTCCAGGCTAGGTGCGCCCGCGGACCCCCGCCCGACCCCGGCGCACTCCCCCACCCCGGCGCACTCCCCCGCCGCGGCCGGGCGCCGACCGGGTGGCGGGTCATAAAATGGGCGGGCTGGCCCATACCGGCTCCGGGCCGCGTCCGAGCCCGGGAGGCCGAGGACGGGAGCTGCTGGTGGTGAGCAACGGAGCCCGCGCGTCGGCCGCCGTCGTCCGATCGCTGCGATCGCGGGGCAGGGCGGTCCTCACCTCCGCCGGGCGCTACGACCCGTTACTGCGCAACGCCCATCTGCTCACCCTCAGTTCGCTGTTGACCTCACTCTTCGGCGCCCTGTACTGGGCACTCGGCGCCCACTGGTACAGCCCGGCCACCGTGGGCCGCAACTACGCCGCGGTCTCCGCGATGATGTTCCTCGGCGGGGTGGGGCAGCTGAACCTCGCCAACGCCATGGTCCGTTTCGTGCCCTCCGCCGGGCCGCGCACCGGGCGGCTGGTGGGGCTGGCCTATCTCGCGGCCTCGCTGGTCACCCTGGTCTTCGCCGCCGGGCTGGTGCTGCTGATCCCGGTGCTCTCACCCGGGCTCGGGTTCCTGCGCACCTGGGGGCTGGGCCTCTGCTTCGTCGTGGCGACCGCCGGCTACGCGATCTTCAACCTCCAGGACGGCGTCCTCACCGGCCTTCGGCGAGCGGACTGGGTGGCCCTGGAGAACGGGCTCTTCTCGATCGAGAAGATCGGGCTGCTGGTCGTGTTCGCCGCCGTCGGTGCGCAGAACGGGATCCTCCTCTCCTGGATGGTCGGCATCGCGCTCGCGCTCGTCGTGACGAGCGCCTTCATCTTCGGCCGCGCCCTGCCCCGGCACGAACGGGCCGCGCCCACGGCCGGCGCGGACACCTCGAGGCCGACCTTCGGCTACATCTCCGCGGACTACGTGGGTGCGATGTGCTGGCTGGCGGCGGTCAACCTGCCCCCCGTGATCGTGCTCAACCGCCTCGGCGCCGCCGACAGCGCGTACTTCTCACTGGCCTGGATGGTGCCGTTCGCGCTGTACTGCTTCAGCTCCAACATGGGCTACTCGCTGGTCGTGGAGTCCGCCCGGGACATCACCCGGCTCGACGACTACCGGCGGGTGCTCCGGCACTCCGGCCGGGTGCTCGTGGCGGCGGTCGTGCTGCTGATCGCCGTCTCGCCGTGGGTGCTGCGCCTGTTCGGCGCCGGGTACGCCCGCCACGGCACGGTCGTCCTGTGGTTGCTCGCCCTCTCCGCGCTGCCGAACCTGCTCAACACCACGGTCGTCGCGCTGTCGCGGGCCCGGCGCCGGATGGGCGTCGTGGTCGGCGTGCTCGCCGGGCTCTCGCTCGTGGTGCTGGCGCTGACCGAATTGCTGCTGCCGGTGCTCGGCATCACCGGCGCCGGCGCGGCCTGGCTGATCGGCCAGACCCTCGTGGCGGCCGTACTGCTCTGGCGCCGCTCCTGGTGGCTGCCCGCCCCGCCGCGCGGGCGTCACGACCCGGCCCCCGGAGGGCCCCACCCCGCGGAAAGCCCCGCACCTCAGGACGGCCCCGCACCTCACGAGGGCCCCAGGCCCCAGCGACCGGCGCCCCAGCGGCCGGCGCCTCAGCGGCTCCCGCCTCCGCGGCCGGCCCGCAGGACGGTGCGCCGGATGCCGAGGCAGGCGAGCGGCAGGGCGATCAGGAGGGCGGCCCAGAAGGCGCTGTGGCCCCACAGGTCCGCGATGCCGCCGTACAGCGGCTCGGCCATGGGGATGCGCAGCGCCTCCAGCGGGCCGAGCGGCGGGGGCACGGCGCCGAGCAGCAGCGTGCCGAGCAGCCAGAGCGCGAAGAGCCGACGGGCGGCCACGGGCCGGGCCAGCGTGGCGGCGGCCGACAGGGCGGCCAGCAGGACGGTGAACCCGGCCTGGTACGCGGCCCCGACCCGGCCGGTGCCCCAGGACTCCGGCGTGGGGTGGTGCCCGGTGGCGGCCAGTCGCACCTCGACGGTCGCCCAGAGCAGGACGACCAGGACGAAGGTGCTGCCGAGCGCGAACCGGGCGCGTTCGCGGACGCCGGCGCCGGCCGGCCCCCAGTCCCCCTCGGCGGATCCGGGCCCGCCCGTACCGGCCCGGGTGGTTCCGCCGGCGGGCCTGGAGCGGCGGGCGAGGCGCCGCCACTGTTCGGCGGTCCGCTCCCGGGCGGTCCGGGCCGTCCGCATCAGCCGGGCGGCGCGCTCGGCCAGCACCAGGGCCACGACGATGCCGACGGCGGCCACCACCCCGGACCAGCTGCCCATGCCGCCCTCGAACGTGACCACCCGGTCGGCCACGGCCGGCGGCGGTTTGAGCACCGTCATCGGCGGCCCCAGCCGCAGGTAGCCGATCGCCCCTGCCCCGGCCGCGGCCAGCGCCAGCGTCCCCCGGCCGACCCTGGCGGGGAACGCGACCAGGATGACGGCGGCGGCCAGGGCCGCACCCAGCTGCGGGGTCACCCACCGGGCCGCCTGGTCGCCGGCGGTGCGCAGCCGGTCGCCGAGGAGGCCGTTCGGCAGGATCTTCAGCTGGTTCCCGGCATCCACGCTGATCCGCGCGAGCGAGCCGGCCCAGAGCAGCAGCGCGAGGGCGACGAGCAGCAGCAGGGCCGCGGCCGTCTGGCGTGGCAGCGCGGTCCGCGCGTTCGCCCACCAGATGCGGGCCCGGGGTGCCAGCCAGGCCCGGAGCCGCCCGGCCAACGCTGCGGCGCCGCCCGTCTGCCCGGCCGGGCCGCCCTGCCCGGCGGTGGCGCGCCTGGCCCGCAGCGCCTCGGCGGCGACCAGGGTCGCGCAGCCGGCGACCGTCCCGGGGTCGGCGCGCACCGCGCGGCGGCGCAGCGCGGACCAGCGGCGGCGCACCCCGGCCGCCGGCTCCTGGCGTGCGGCGGCGGACACGGCGGCCCAGCCGGCCAGCGTCATGTCTGCCACGACCGCCGCGACCACGGCCATCATGGCCGACACCCGCCAGGACAGCGGCAGCCGGTGCAGCGCCGCGGGCAGCGGGGAGAGCCGGCCCAGCAGCCGCGGGTGCTCCTCGTGCTGGACGGTCAGCCAGACGGCCAGCCGGTACGCCTCGGCCCGCTCGTCGGCGCTCAGCCCGTCCCCGGTGCGGCGGCCGCCGCCGAGTTCCCGGGCGGCCCGGTCCGTCTCGAGCACGACCTCCGGAACGCGGGCGAGCGCGAGCAGCCGCCCGCAGTGCTCGCCCTGACACTCCGGGTGGTCGCAGTCGTAGCGGGCGGCGATGGCCGGCACGGAGGCGGCGAGCAGCTCGTCGACGAAGGCGACGGCGTCCGGCCCGGCGGCGACCCGGGTGAGGCCGGCCGAGTCGATCGGGCGCTCGCGGTAGACCGGGGTGGCGGAGGGCGCGAAGGCGGCGCCGAAGGCGAGGACTGCGAGGGCGGCCGCGCCGGTCCGCCGGGCGCCCCGGGCGCTGTCGACCGCGCGGAGGTAGTGCAGGTCGAAGAGGGTGTCCCGGACCTCGTCGCGCAACCAGACCAGCAGCTGCTGCGCACCGCCGTCGACCAGCCACTCGGCCGCCTCGCCGGAGCGGTTCAGCATGCTCCAGGCCAGCACGGACGGGGCGTGGTACGGGTCGCCGAGGAAGGTGACCGGCCGGTGGACGTAGCCGCCCGCGGCGCCCCCGGCGGGCGCCTGGGGACGCACCACGGCCGGGTTGCCGCCCGCCAGCCAGCCGGTGACCTGCTGGGCCCGCCAGCGGTGGGCGGGGTTCCTGGTCAACAGGCCCTGGAGCAGCAGCAGTCGGCGCGGATCGGCGACGGCGGAGAGGTTGACCCCCTCGCCGAAGACCAGGTCGTACTGCAGCACCTCGTCGCTCACCAGGTAGCCGTCCGCGTCCAGGTAGTGCGGCCGGCCGGTGAACAGCTCGTACAGCACGTTGCCCAGGCCCCACCACGGCCCGGCCGGGTGGTTGGCGCCGGCCAGCTGTTCGGGGGCCATGTAGGCGATGGTCACCTGCATCTCGGACGAGAAGCTGCGGCTGGCGGTGAGCCGGGCGACGCCGCCGAAGTCCGCGATCACGAACTCCCCGGGGCCGGCGCCGGGCCGCACCAGGATGTTGGAGGGCTTGAAGTCCACCGGGTTGCGTTCGATCCGCCGCTGCCAGAAGTCGAGCATGGCGACGAGTTCGCGGACGATGTCCTCGGTTTCGCGCGGGTCGGCGTGCCGGCGCTGCTCGCTCAGGGCGGCGATGCGGTCGGCGAGGGTGACCGGGAGGTACTCCATCGCCACCCAGTCGCAGCCCGTCCCGGCGTGCTCGACCCGGCCGTAGTCGATGATCTGCGGCGCGTGCCGCCGGTAGGCCTCGTCGCGCAGGTGCTCCAGCAGTTCGGTGTCCATGGCCTGGCCGGCCCGGGTGACCTTCACCGCGGCGTCCCCGCCGCCGTCCAGCCGCCGGACGTGCCAGACGGTGCCCTCGGAGCCCGAGCCGGCGACCTTGTACGGCTCGTACCGGTCCAGCAGGGCCGCGGGGAAGGCCCCGCCGAAGTGGCCGCCGCGTGCGGGCGCGGGGCGGCGGGTGACGGTCCCCGGGACGGCGTCGCGCGGCGTCGGGACCGCGGTCGGCGCGTCCGGGCCGGCCCGGAACCGCTTGAGCCGCGAGGGCGGGCCGGGTGTCGGGGCGTCCTCACGGCGGCCCCAGGGCCGCCGGTCCACCCGTGTGCGTGGTCCCGCTTCCGTCGGCGCGCCGTCGGCCATCCTGTCGTTCCCCCTCCAGCCGGCCCAACCTTGACTCGTCATCATGTCGCAGGCGCACGGGGATGGTTGCCGAGTTCGACCGCTTTCGCCCGGCCCCGTGGCCAAGCCGTTATCCGCCCCGCGACCAGATGTCCCCGATCGGCGCGGCGTCCGCGGCGGCGCCGGTGGGCGGCAGGCCGTAGGCGTCCTCCAGGGTGCGCAGCAGCCGGTAGTGGTCGATCCGCTCGTCGTAGCTCCCGGGCCTGACCTGCGCGCCGACGACGACGGTCGGGATCCGGTTGCCCTGGTCGTTGTCGTCCTCGTCCCACGTGACCACCAGCAGGCTGTTGTGGGTGCGGGCCCAGTCGGCGTAGCCGGCCAGGTTGTCCCGCAGCCAGGTGTCGCCCTGCTGGACGGAGCCGTCGTGCATGTCGTGGGTGAGGTCCGGCACGACGAACGACAGGGTGGGCAGCGCGGCGTAGTCGTGCGGGAAGGCGGAGAACGGCAGGTTGACCTCGGACGGCAGGGCGGCGAAGTCCACCCACGGATTGTGCCTGCGGGCGTACCCGCCGCTGTCGCAGCCGGTGTAGCCGGCGCTCGGCAGGCCTTCGGAGTACCCGGCGAAGGTGAGGCCCGCGGTGAGCAGCGCGGAGCCGAGGTTGGCCGCGGAGAAGGTCTTCGGGCAGGAGTCGTCGGTGACGCCCTGCACCGAACCGGAGAAGAGGGCCAGGTAGTTGGGCTGGCTCGGGTGCGTCACGGCGAACGAGCCGGTGAAGCTCGCGCCCTGCCCGGCGAGCTGGTTGATGAACGGCGCCTCGGCCGTCCTTCCGATGACGTCGGAGTACGACCGGTTCTCCTCGACCACCACCACGACGTGGTCGGGGCGCGGCACTGCGGCCGCGCCGGGCACGGACGTCGTGGAGGGCCCGGACGTCGCCGAGGGCACGGACATCGCGGAGGGCGCGGAGCCGGCGGAGCCGCCCGGGGCCGCGCACCCCGTCACCAGCAGGACGAAGACGGCCACCGCCGCTCCGGCCGCCCCGCCCGTACGGCGGCGGCGCCCGGGGCTCCGGCTGCCCACAGTGGTCACACCATCCAGCCTGGCCGCCCGGAGCGGGAGCGGCAACGTCTCCGGATGACCCGGGGGGCAGCCGGGGCGCCGGATGCCTAGAGTGGGAAGGAATAGCGACTGCACGGCCCCGGGGGCGCTGTCTCCTCCCTCGGGAGCTCACGGGAGTCCACGAATGAACGATGCGCAGACCGCGGCGGGCGACGGAGCGCGAGCACCGGTGGACCTGCACCTCACGGTGCCGGAACTGACCGACCGCCTGCTCGGGTGCGCCGCGGATGGACAGTGGCCGGACGCCTTCCTGGTGAGCGCCGGACTGGTCCAAGTGGTCGAGGACGTGCTGGAGGGCACCGCGTGGCGGCCCCGTCGGCTGGTGGAGCACCTGGCGAAGAGCGGCCGGCCCGGCGCGGTCGGGGCGGCCCGGGGCGGGCTGCGGGCGGCGACCGGGCTGTGGCTGGCCGCCCCGCCGGCGCGCGGCCTGCGTGCCTGGTGCGACGGAATGGCCGCAATGCGCGACCGCCTCGCCCTGCGGGCGCTCCACCCGGGCCCGGCGGCTGGGGACCCGCACGCCGAACTGGCCGCCGCGGTGGCCGGGCTGGCCCGGCTGCCCGGGGCCCGCCGGCTGCTCGCCGGGGCGGTGCAGCGCCCGCCCGCCTGCTTCCGCAGCTTCGACCAGCACCCGCAGGACTGCGCCGCACTGGCCCGGCTGGTCACCGCCCGCCACCCGGACCGGAACCGCCCGGTGCTGGTCCTGGGCGTGCGCACCTCGGGCAGCTACCTCGCACCCCTGCTCGCGGCGGAACTGCGACGGCTCGGCCACCGGTCGGTGACGGTCGGCACCACCCGCCCGGGCTCGGCGCTGGTGCCGGGGCGGACGGCGCTGGTGCGCGACCTCCGGCGCAGGGCCGGCCTGGTCCTGCTCGTCGACGACCCGCCGGTGACCGGCGGCTCCCTGGCGGGCCTCGCCGCATCGGCGGTCCGCCGCGGCTTCGAGGCCGCGGCGGCCGTCCCGGTCCTCGCGACCTTCGACGACGCCGGCGAACTGCCGCCGGCCCTGCGCGGTCTGCCGTGCGTGACGCTGCCGGGCCGTGACTGGCACGTCCGGACGCTGCTCGCCCCCGAGGCCCTGGCCCCGCTGCTGGCCCGGCTGCTGCCGCCCGGGCAGGGGCTGCTGGACCTGACGGTCGGCGCCCCGGGGCCCCTCTCCCGCCACGGCCACCTGTCCGTGCCGTGCTCGGCCCGCGTGGCCGAGCCGGGCGGCGGCGTCCGGAGCCTGCCGCTGCTCGCCGAGTGGACCGGCGTCGGCTACTTCGGGGCGTACGCGCCGGCGGTGGCCGGGGCGCTCGCCGGGCTGGTCCCGGAACCGCTCGGCTTCGCCGACGGCGTGCTGGTCCGCCCCCGACCGGAGAACGGACCGGCGGACGCCCCGGCGGACGCACCAGCGCACGAACCGGCGGACGGGCGGAGCGTCCCGTCCGCGGAGGTCGCCCGGTACGTGGCCGCCCGGCAGCGGGTGCTCGCCGTACCCGCCGACCGGAGCCTGTGGCTGGCCGGGCGCGACCCGGTCTGGGAAGCCTCCGCCCGCCAGCTCGCGCCCGTCTTCGGACGGCTGCACACCGTGCTGCGCCCGGTCCTGCTGGACCCGCTGACCCGCACCCTGCTGGCCTCCGGCCGCCCCTGTGTGACCGACGGCCTCACCGCGCGCCATCGCTGGATGCCCGACGGCGCCGGCGGCTGGTGGAAGACCGCCTACGCCGACGGGGCCTTCGGCCACCTCAACCTCGCCAGCTACGACGCCGCCTACGACCTCGCCGCCTGTCACCTCGCCGGCGCAACCGGTCCGGACGACGCGCAGGCCCGGTCGGCGCCGGACGACGACGACACCGAGCTGCTCATCGAGTACCGCCGGCTCACCGGGGAGGAGGTGTCCGCCGCCCGGTGGTGCCTGCTGCGGCTGGTCCAGGCCCGGCACGCCGCCGTCCAGGACGGTCGGCCGCCCTCCGAACGGACCCGGGCCGATGCCCGGCGGGCCCAGGCCCGCGCGGTGCAGCGGTTCCTCGCCGGCCTCTACCTCGCGGATCTGGACGCCGAGCCCCGGGGTCCGTGCTGCGTCCTCGACCTGGACGGTGTCCTGGAGTCCGACGTCCTCGGCTTCCCCGCGTCCGCCCCCGCGGGCATGCTGGCGCTCCGCGCGCTGCGCGCCCACGGCTACCGCACGGTGATCGCCACCGGGCGCTCCGCCCCCGAGGTCGCGGACCGCTGCGCCGCCTACCGGCTGCCCGGCGGGGTCGCCGAGTACGGGGCGGTCCTGGTCGACGCGGTGGCCGGCACCACCGAGGTCCTGCTCGACGACGGGCGCCGCCGGATCGGTGACGGCGGGCTGCGCGGCCGGCTGGGCGCCCTGGACCCGCCCGCCGTCACCGACCCGCTCGCCCGCTGGTGCGTGCGCGCCTCCGTCCGCGCGCCGGAGAACGGCCGACGGCACGCACTGGCTCCGGAGGTCGTCGCCGCCCTCCTCGGCGAGGCGCCGTTCGGCGAGCTCTTCGAGACCGTACCGGGCCAGGCCCAGACCGACTTCGTCCCGCGCGGCGCCGGGAAGCTGGCCGGAACGCGCGCCCTGCTGGCCCGGCTCGGGGACGGCGGCCCGCCCGCGCTGGCGGTCGGGGACGGCGTCGCCGACGTGGGCCTGCTCGGCTGGGCCCGACGCGGCACCGCTCCGGCCAACGCGGAGTCGGCGGTCCGGGCCTCGGGTGTTCCGGTGGCCCGGCACGCCTACCAGGCCGGGCTCGCCGACGCGGTGGGCGGTCTGCTCGGGCACCGGCCGGGCGCCTGCCGGCTCTGCCGGGCGCCGCGCCCGCCCGCCGACGCCCGCGCACTGCTCGCCCTCCTGGCCGTACCGGAGGCCGGCCGGGCCGGGGCGCCGCTGCGCCTCGCCCGCCTCGCCGTCCGGGCCGCACAAGCCGGCCGCAGCGCACCGGCCGCGCGGGCATCACAGGCCGCACAGACCTCAGAGACCTCAGAGACCTCACCGGCCGCCCGTAGCGTCCGCACCGTCCGTGCCGTCCGGGCCGCGCACAGCGCTGCGGCCGCGCCGACTCGCCGGGGCCCGACCAGATGAGCCGCGCGGTGCAGCGGCTGGACCGCGCCCCCGAGCCGCCCAGGTCGCGGGTCCGGTCCCTGCTGGCCGCCGCCCGCCGGTACGACCCGCTGCCGCCCTCCCCCCGGGCCCTGCTGCCGCTGCGCCGCCCCCGGCCGGTATACCGCGTCACCGACGGGTGGAAAGCCCGCCGGATCGCCCGCCGGCTGGGTCTGGACGACGGCTGCACGCTGCGGCCCGGGGCCCCCGGACTGGCCGACGTCCTGGTGCTCTCCCTCGACCCGCCGGGCGACACCACGGGCAACACGCCGGGCGACACCACGGGCAGCATGCCGGGCGGCACCACCCGCGACACCCCCGGCCGGGCCCGGCTGGCGGTCAAGCACGCCCGGAACAGCCACGCGGTCGCCTCGCTCGACCACGAGTGGCGGGTGCTGGAGACGCTGGCCGCCGACGACCGGCTCGGCGCCTGGCGCGCCCTCGTCCCGGTCCCGGTCCGCCGGGAACTGACCGGACCCCTGCCGCTGATCACCGAGAGCTGGCTGCCCGGGACCACCGCCGACCGGCTGCTGCGGGAGGACCCCGGCCTGGACGGCGAGGTCGCCGAGCGCGCGCTCACGGCCATTGCCGGACTGCACCGGGCCACCGGACGAACCGAGACCGCCACCGAGCGGCTGGCGGCCTGGGTGGACGATCCGCTGGACGTGCTCGGCACCGGCATCCCCTGGTGCCGGACCGGAACCGGGACCGCCGGACTGGCCGGCGTCCGCGCCCGGCTGCGTGCCGGCCTGGCCGGCACCGATACCACCGTCGCCTGGACGCACGCCGACTTCCACGCGGGCAACGTCCTGCTCGACGAGCGGGGCGGCCGGGTCACCGGTGTGATCGACTGGGGCGGGGCCCGGCCGGACGGCCCCTGCGCCATCGACGCCTACACCTTCGTGCTCGCGCTGATCTGCCGCCGCGAGGGCCGCCAACTCGGAAGCACCGTCCGCGAGGTGGTGCGCCGCGGGGCGCTGCCCGGCCCGGACCTCGCCCTGATCGCCGGCACCCGCGCCGACCTGGTGGACCTGCGCCGGGGCGGCCCGGCCGGATCGCCGGACGGCGCCGTGCTGCCGCTGCTGACCTGGCTGTGGCACATCGTCTCGAACGTCACCAAGTCCCCCCGCTACGCACGCAGCCACTGGTGGGTGGCCCGCAACGTGACCCCGCTCCTGAAGGAGGCCGCCACATGGCCGGCAACCCGGCCGTGACGCCGCTGTCGGCGCCGAGACCGCGCCCGCCCACCGGGTCGGCGGGAAGCCGCCCCCGGTGGTACGCCCGCCTGCCCACCCTGGCGCCCCGCGTACTGCTGCCGGTCTCCCTGGTCATCTGGCTGGTGTCGCTGCGCAACGTCGACCTGGCCCGGATGGGCGACCTCGGCCTGCTGCAGGTGCTGCCCGTCCTCTACTGGGTCGCGGCGGGCCTGCTGACCGCGGGCTTCGTGCTCGCCTTGCGGGACCGCAGCCTCGGTTCCTGGTGGCTCGTCTCCTACGTCCTGGGCCTGATCGCGGTCATCCACGCCACGCCCACCCTGCTCTACGCCAACCTGCGGTACCCCTGGGCCTGGAAGCACGTCGCGGTGATCGACGCGATGCTCCGCCACGGTGGCCCCGTCCCGCACGCCGGCCTGCTGGACCCGTACAACCAGTGGCCCGGGTTCTTCATCGTCAACGGCCTGCTGCTGCGGGCCACCGGCCTGCACTCGGCGCTCGGGTACGCGAGCTGGGGCCCACCGCTATTCAACGCGCTGCTGCTGGCCCCGCTGCTGCTGCTCTACCGGGCGATCAGCTCCGACCGAACGCTGGTCTGGGGGGCGGTCTGGGTCTACTTCTCCTGTTCCTGGGTCGGCCAGGACTACTTCTCCCCGCAGGCGTTCGCGCTGGTGCTGTACCTCGCGGTGATCGCCTCGGTGGTCCACCGGCTGCCCGACCGGCCCGTCCCCCGCACGCCCGGCCCGGGCCCGCCCGGCGGGTCGCACCGGTCCGCGGCGCCCGGGGCGGCGGACCGCGGCGTCCAGGCCGGCGGATGGGGGCCGGTCCGGCTGCCGATGGTCCTGGTGCTGGAGGCCGCGATCATCTGCTCGCACCAGCTCACCCCGCTGATGCTGATCAGCTCGCTGGCCGCGCTGGCGGTGCCGCGCGGCAACCGGCGGGTGGTCCTGCCGCCGCTGCTGGCCGCGGTGGCGATGACGGTGGTGTGGGACGCCACGGTGGCCCGCCCGTACCTGTCGGCCAACCTCGGCCAGTTCGCCCGGGCGCTCACCACCCCGGACTCCAACGTCACCTCCGGGTTCGCCAACCTCGGGGTGGTCTCGCCGGACCAGCTGATGGTCGGCTGGATCGACCGGGGGCTGTCGGCGGCGGTGGTCCTGCTGGCGGTGATCTGCTTCGTCCGCCGCCCCTGGGTCCGGCGTACCCCGCTGCCGTACCTCGCGCTGGCCCCGCTGCCGCTGTTGGCGGCCAACAGCTACGGCGGCGAGATGCTCTTCCGCGCCTACCTGTTCGCGCTGCCCGCCTGCGCGTTCCTGCTCGCCGCGCTCGTCCTGCGGCCCACGCCTCGGCCGCGGCTGCGGTCGGCCTGTTCGCTGGTCCTGTTGCTGGCCCTGCTGGGCGGCCTGTTCTTCGGCTACGACAGCAAGGAGCGGATGAACTGGTTCACCGACCGTGAGGTCGCCGCGACGAAGCAGTTGTTCGCGGCCGCGCCGCCGTACTCGGTGGTGGTGTCCGTGACCGGGGCCGTGCCGGGGATCTACAACCACTACGAGGACCACCCCGAGGTGCGGCTGGTCGAGACGACGGGGCAGACCAGGGAGCTGTTGACGGAGGATCCGCTGGGCGGACTGGAGGCCGCGGTCAGCTTCACCCATCCGGGTGTGCCCGCGTACGTGGTCCTGAGCCGGGCCCAGGCCGCCGAGTGCTCGCTGACCGGCCTGCTGCCCGCCGACACGGTGGACCGACTGACCGACGTGCTCGCCCGGACCCCCGGCTTCGAGCTCGTCTACGGCAACGCCGACGCCGTGGTCTACCGGTTCGTCCCCAACCCGCTGCCCACCCAGGCCCCCGGCCTCGGCCGGCCCCCCGCCCGATCGCCCGCCCCGCCGCCCGTCCAGCCCCCCGGGCAGGCCTCCGTCCACGTCCAGCCAGGAGGCGGCCCATGAACGGCAACCCGTCCGTGAACGACGCCCGGATCGGCTGGGCGCTGGCCCTCTCCGGCTGGGTGGCCCTCGCCGTCTACACGCTGGCCGACGCCAACCCCGTGCGGGTGGCGGTGAGCAGTGTGTTCCTGCTCTGCTGCCCGGGGCTGGCGGCGGTGCGCTCGGCCCGACCGCGGCTGGCCGCGAGCGGCGCGCCGATGGGGAGGCTGGAGGCCTGGGTGCTGACGGTGGCGCTGAGCCTGGCCATCGACACGGTGATCACCATGGCCTTCTACCTGACCGGCGGGTTCATCAGCGGCTGGGCGCTGGCCGCGACGGCCGGCGCCACCACGCTGTTGGCGCTGCCGCTGTGCCTGCCGCGCGGCGGTCGGCCCCCGGGGCGCGGCGCGCGGGCCCGGAAGCGGAGCACGCCGGACGCCACGGACCCGACCCCCACGGACCCGGCCTCGAAAGACCCGACCACGAAAGACCCGACCACGAACGGCCGGAGCACGAAGCACCGGCGCAGGCGGCGGGGGGCGGGCGGGGCCGCCGTGGCGGGTCTGCTCCTGGTCGCGGCGTGCACCGGCGGCACCACCACGGCGCCGCCGACCACGGACAGCGGCGGCGGCGGATCGGCCGGCCCCGGCGCGGGTCCGGCGGCCCCGGTGGCGCCCGGCTCCTGGCACCTGGTCTTCAACGACGCCTTCGACGGCGACCGGCTCGACCCCGCCAACTGGACCACCTGCTACGACTGGAACCAGGACGGCTGCACCAACGCCGGCAACCACGAGCTGGAGTGGTACCGCCCGCAGCAGGTGACGGTGGGCGGCGGCAGCCTGGCGCTGACCGCGAACAGGTCGCCCACCACGGGCAGCGACGGCAAGAGCTACCCGTGGACCTCGGGCATGGTCTCCACCGGCCGGGACTCCTGGAACGGGCAGCCGCGGCACACCTTCACCCACGGGTACTTCGCCGCCGCGGTGCGCATCCCGCCCGAGGCCGGCATGTTCCCGGCGTTCTGGCTCCTCCCCGCCTCCCGCACCACCCCGCCGGAGCTCGACGTCGCGGAGTTCATCTCGACCACCCAGTACGTCCAGATGACCCTGCACCACGCCGGGCCGAACGGCGAGGACCTGGACCAGTGGGAGCGGTACGGCCCGGAGAACTTCCCGGCGGGCTACCACGTGTTCGCGCTCGACTGGGAGAGCAACTCGCTCACCTGGTACGTCGACGGCGTCCAGCGCTACCAGGTGACGGATCCCGACAAGGTCCCGGACGTCCCGATGGAGCTGCTGCTCAACCTGGCCGTCGGGTACCCGAGTTCACCGCCGCAGGACGTCACCTCGGCGCGGATGACGGTGGACTGGGTCCAGGTCTGGCAGCACTGATCCGGCAGCGCCGAATCCGACACCATCGAGCCCGGCAGCGCCGAATCCGACAGCGCTGAATCCGGCAGGACCGAGCCGCTGTCGCGGACCACGCGCGTTCAGGCCGACGGCGGCCCGCCCACCGGACGGCCGAACGCGGCCCGGCCACGGCGGAACGCCCGCCACCCCCTGGTCCGCAGCCGCTCCGGGTACGGCGCCACCGGGGCGCCACCGCCGTCCACCCAGCCCTGGAAGACCTCGACCGAGGTGTCCGCGCGGACCATCAGCCGGGAGATCCGCAACGGCTCGTCCCCCTCCGAGCTGAAGGCGTTGCCGACCGCGCAGGCGGACGTCCAGCCGGCCTTCTGGACCTTGCGGCGCACCGGGACGCTCGAATAGCCGTGGGGGTAGGCGAACGCGGTGACCTGGTGGCCCACCGCGTTCTCCAGCTCCCACTTGCAGCCCCTGACCTCCTCCCAGACCTGCCGGCCGCGCTGCGTGTCCAGCTGGGGGTGGGTGCGGGTGTGGCCGCCGATCTCGACGCCGAGGGCGTCGAGGGTGGCGACCTGGCGCCAGGTCAGCATCGGGGCCGGCGGCAGCCGGCTGCCCTGACCCGGGTGTCCGGGGATGTGCACGGCCCCCGTGGTGACGAACAGGGTGGCCGACAGGTCCCGTTCGCTCAGCATCGGGGCGACCGTCCAGTAGAAGTCGGCGAACCCGTCGTCGAAGGTGAGCACCGCGCAGCGCTCCGGAAGCGGGGGTCCGCCGCGCAGCGCCGAGACCAGCCGGCGCAGCGGGATGACGCTGCGTCCCCCGGCCAGCAGCCGGTCGAGCTGCTCGGCGAAGACCCGGGGGGTCACCGTGTAGCGGGCGATCCAGTCGGGCGGGTCGTCGGAGACGGAGTGGTAGAGCAGTACCGGCACGGGGGTCATGGCGCGCCCCCCGCGACCGCCGGGCTCACCTCTCCGTCCGGGCGGGCCCAGGACCGGGCGGACCACGCGGCGGTGAGCCGTCCGACGCCGTAACCGAGCACGGTGAACGCCACGCCCCCGGCCAGGGCGAGGAGTTCGCGCGGATCGGCGGCGGCGGGCCGCAGACAGCGGGCCAGGGCGGCCGGGACGGTCGAGGCCAGGTAGCGGCGCTCGCTCGCGAGCGCCGCCCGGGCGCCGCTGTGCCGGGCCACGACGGCCTTGGAGCGGCCCTCGGCGTAGCAGCGGGCACGGTAGTAGGCCCAGGTGGCCCGGCCCGCCGGGACGTGGTGGCGGACGGCGGCGGCGGGCTCGTAGAGCAGGAGGGCCCGGGGGTGCCGTTCGGCCAGACGCAGGCACAGTTCGGTCTCCTCGCAGCCGAGCGGGCGGGTGCCGACGCGTCCGAGGTCCGTGCGGAAGCCGCCGGCGGCGAGGAGCTCGGCGCGGCGGAAGGACATGTTGGCGCCGATGAAGTTCCGCACGGTGGTCCGGTGCTCGGGCAGGCCGCGGTAGGAGCAGCCGACCACCCAGTCGAACTCGGCCGGGAACCAGGACGGACGGCCGTCGTCCCAGCGCGGCACGACGAGGCCGCCGACCCCGTACACGTCCGGGTCCCGGTAGGGGGCGAGCAGGTGGGTGGTCCAGTCCGGCTCCGCGGCGGCGTCGTCGTCGAGGAAGGCGACGACCTCGCACCCGGCGGCGGCGACGCCGGTGTTGCGGGCGCCGGAGAGGCCGTTGCGGTGGCGGTTGGACAGCACGCGGACACCGGGGAACGCCGCCCTGGCCCGGCGGGCGAGCTCCGGGCAGTGGTCGCAGACCAGCAGGATCTCGTCGGGGGGCCGGTGCTGGGCGTGCAGCGAGCCGATCGCGGCGCGCAGGTCGTCCCAGCGGTCGAGGGTGTAGGCGCAGACGATGACGGACAGTCCCGGGGTGTTCACGGCCCTCTCCGTTCGGGGGTCGGAAGCCAGCGCGGCAGGGTGCACAGCAGCGGGACGGCGAGCACGGTGGCCGCGATCAGCCAGGCCAGGCCGACGCCGACGAGGCCGAACCGCGGCAGCAGCCAGGCCGTCAGGCCGAGGACCAGAGCGCAGTAGGCCCCTTGCAGGCCGATGATCAGGCCCAGTCGCTGCCGGGCCCGGGCCGTGTCGACGGCGACGCTGACCAGCAGGTTCGGCAGGGCGGACAGGGCCAGCAGGCGCAGCACGGCGGTGCCGTGGTCGTCGTACTCGTCGCCGAACCAGGACAGCAGCCACGGCGCGGCCACGACGGTGACGAGCACGCCGGCCGCGATCAGGGCGCCGGCGTGCCGCAGCACCCGGCGTCCGTGCTCGGCGAGCCGCCCGGGGGCCCGCGCGGCCTCGACGATCAGTGAGCTGCCCATGTTGAGGGCCACGAGGTAGAAGGTGTACGCGATCACCCAGGGGAGCGAGTAGTAGGCGATCTGCTCCGGCCCGAGGGTGTTCAGCACGTACAGCGGCACGACGGTGGCGGCGGCCAGCCGCAGCAGGGCGCCGACGTAGTCCGCGGTCGCGTAGCGGGCGAGCCGGGGCGCGGCCGGGCCGTCCGGGCCGTCCGGGCCGTCTGAGCCGCCTGAGCCGCCTGGGCTGGCTGGGCTGGCTGAGCCGTCCCGGCCGGTGACCCCGGGGAGCAGTCGGCGGAACAGCAGCAGGTTGGCGACGGCGAGGGCGACCAGCAGGGCCCCGGCCCAGGCGAGCACGATCCCCACGTGCAGCGCCCAGCCCGCGAGAGCGGCCAGCAGCACGATCTTGACGGCCGCGAACAGCGCGTTCTCGCCGAGGACCCAGCCGGGCCGGCGGAGGCCGGTCAGCGCGCCGTCCTGGAGGACGAAGAGCGTGTAGCCCGCGGTCATGGCGACGAAGGCGACGGCGGGCGCCGGGCTGCGCAGGAAGCCGAGGCCCGGGGCGATCACGGGCACCAGCCCGATGAAGACGCCGCCGACCACGATGTTGGCGGCCGTGGCGACCAGGTAGCAGCGGATCAGCAGGCCGCGGGTACGCCGGCCGGCGGCGGGCAGGAAGCGGACCAGGACGTCGGCGAGGTTGAGCTGGCCCACTTCGGAGAGCAGCGTCGCCGCCGAGAGCACGGCGTAGCCGAGGCCGACGTACTGCGCGCCGTACCAGCGGGTGGCGAGCATCCAGAAGACCGCGCCGAGGCCGGCGGTGACGATCGAACTGGCGGTCAGCACATGGCCGTTGCGCAGCAGCGGCTCACCGGCGGTGGCCGCCCGCAGCCGGGCCCGCAGCAGGGTGGCGTACGAGCACTCGCAGGGCAGCGGCAGCGGACAGGAGCAGGGCCGGCTGCCCCGGTCGGGCGCCGTGGCGTACGTCACGGTGGGCGCCGCGGTGGACGTCACGGTGGGCGCCGCGGGCGTCGCGGGCGTCGCGGACGTGGTGGGCTTGGTGGGCGCGGACACGGCGGGCTCACCCTGTCACCCGTGCGCCGGCCCGGGCGCGGCGGACGCTGCGCGCGTACCCGACCGGACCGTACAGCAGCCCCTGGAGCTCCAGTCGGGCCAGGCGCCAGGTCGGGCAGCGGCCCGCCGCACCACCGGGGTCCGGCCGGGTGCGGGCGCGGTGGGCCGCGTAGCGGAGGCCGCCGGGCAGGCGGCGCAGCAGGGCGGGCAGCATGGCGGGTTCGTGGTGCAGGGCCGCCGTGAGGTAGGCACCGAAGCCGGCTCCGTAGCCGAAGGCCTGGGCGGGCACCGCGTCCATGGTGCGCCGGTGGCAGTGCCAGACGATGGCGTCGGGCGCGTAGGCGAGGGCCTGGCCGGCCACCAGGATGCGGAAGAAGGCGAGCAGGTCGTCGCCGCCGCGGGCCGGGGTGCCGGTGCCGGTGGCGGGGTCGAAGCCACCGAGGGCGCGCAGGCGCGCGGTGCGGAAGGCCATGTTGGCCCCGGAGCCGAAGCGGCCGGCGGCGAACGGGAAGAGCGGGTCGGTGTGCCGGTCGGCGAGGGTCCAGGTGCGGGCAGCGAATCCCTTGGCGAAGCAGCCCTGGTGCTCCAGCGCGACCTGGGCGGGGGTGTCGAGCTCGGCGGGCAGGATCAGGCCGGTGACGCAGCCGATCCGCTCGTCCTCGGCGAAGGTCTGGGCGAGCGCCTCGATCCAGCCGGGGTCGGCGAGGGTGTCGTCGTCGGTGAAGGCGGTGATCTCGCCGGTGGCGGCGGCGAGCCCGGTGTTGTGGGCCCGGGCCAGGCCCGCCACCGGCTCGCGCAGGTAGCGGACCCGGCCCCGGTACCGGTCACGGATCAGCCGTTCGGCGGCGTCGTCGGCGGGGGCGTTGTCCACGACGATGACCTCGAAGTGCGGATAGCCGTTCCGCAGCAGGGAGTCGAGGCAGAGTCGCAGCAGACCCACCCGGTTGTGGGTGGCGACGACCACGCTGACCGTGACCGGGCCCGCAGGCACCCGGGCGCGCCCGACCCGACCGGGGCGCGCCGCGGGTGTCGCGGTGGACAGAGCGGGAACACGCAGTTCCCGGTGGGCGGCGTCGACCAGCGCCCGGCGCAGCGCGGCGCTCTCGCCCGCTGCTCCGGTGGCCGTGACCAAGCCGAGCGGGTGTCCGTGCAGCCGCACCAACGCCAGCACGCGGCCGGCCGGGTCGCCGGCCCCGAGACCGCCGGGCGAGCGCAACTCGCCGGGCTCGTCCAGGTCCAGTTCGACGACACGGACGGGGGTGCGGAGCGAGTCGCGGGCGGCGGGGCGCGGGCAGGCTGCTGCGGTGCGCCGGTCGGTGCCACTCATCGGTTCTCCCCTGCGGGGACGGCCGCCGAGGGCCGGGCGCCGGGACGCTCGGCAATCAGGGTCCTCAGCACCCGGCGGCCGTCGGAGACGGCGTGCAGGTGGGATCGGCCGCTGCGGCGGGGGAGCTCCAGGCTCGGCACTTCGGCGATCCGCAGCCCGGAGCGCAACGCGTGCGCGACCATCTCGGCCTCGATCTCGAAGCCGGTGGAGCGCAGGTCGAGCGCGTCCAGGAAGGAACGGCGGAAGGCGCAGTAGCCGTAGCACAGGTCGGTGAGGCGCGCGTCGTAGACGCGGTTGACGACGGCGAGCAGGGCCCGGTTGCCGAGCGAGCGGATCCTGGTGAGGTCCAGCGAACCGCCGCCGGCGATGCAGCGCGAGCCCTTGACGAAGTCGAAGCCGTGGTCGAGGAAGTGCAGGTAGTGGGGGATCTCGCCGGGCCACATGGAGCCGTCGGCGTCCATCATGACGATGTACTCGCCGGCGGCTGCGGCGAACCCGGTACGCAGCGCGTTGCCCTTGCCGGGGCCGCTCTGCTGGACGCTGCGGACGGTCGGCAGGCAGTGCCGGGCCATCGGGACGGTCGCGTCGTCGGACGCGCCGTCGACCAGGATGACCTCGTCGACGCAGCGTGGGATCTGCTCGAAGACCCAGGCGATGTTGCGGGCCTCGTTCTGGGCGGGGACGACCAGGCTGACCGTGTGGGTGGTGGCGACGCCGTCGCCGGCCCGGCGCATCGGGCGGTGCACGGTGACGCGGTCCTCGGCGCGGCGGCGCGGGTGGCGGTCCCCGTTGAGGTCGGGGGGCCGTCCGGCATAGGGGTACCGGACGACGTCGGGGTACCGGACGGCATCGGGGGGCAGGGTGGGGCTCATCGTGAGCGGCCTCTCGGGGGGAGGCGGGGGCAGGCGCCGGGCACGGCGCGGCCCTTGCGGTGTGACGAACGGGCGGCGGGCGCGGACGGATACGCGCGGGCCGAGCCCGGAGGGAAGCCCGTCGAGGGGCTGCCGAAACGTTGAGGGCGCTGTGGCGGCCGTGTGGGGGGTGCGCACCGCCGGGCCCTCCCGGCGCCTCGGGCGCCGGTCGTACGAACTGGCTGATGGACTACCGCACCTACGGGTGCGGGCTATGCCAGGGCCTCATCGTCTGTCGGTACGGACAGTCACGTCAAGGGGTCTTTGTCCGATTTTTACCGTAACTTCCCATGACGTGCGGTAACGCTTTGTCACCATCCTTCTCCGCACCCGCAGCGCCTCACCTCGCAGCGACCCACCTCGCAGCGCCTCCGGCGGAGCTCACCCCTCGACGGGACGGCCATGCGGCTCCTCCGCGATCCGGCGGGCGATCTCGGCCGGCCGCACCGGGCGCCCGAAGTGCCAGCCCTGCGCCCAGTCGCAGCCGATGGTCCGCAGCCGCTCGGCGTCCCTGCGGGTCTCCACGCCCTCGGCGGTGACGGTCAGCCCGAGCGCGTGGGCCATCGACACCAGACCGCTGACGATCCGCCACCCGGTGGACTCGTCCTTGCCCGGTTCGTGCAGGTCGCCCACGAAGGACCCGGCGATCTTCAGCCCGGAGACCGGCAGGTCGCGCAGGTACGCGAGGTTGGACCAGCCGGTGCCGAAGTCGTCCACGGCCAGCGACACCCCGAGGTCGACCAGCCCGTGCAGGGTGCGCAGCGCCTCGTCCTCGGGCCCGACCACCGTCGACTCGGTGATCTCCAGCTGGAGCCGGGCCGGGTCCAGACCGGTGTCGTCGAGGATCCGGGCGAGGTCGGAGACCAGCGCGGAGCTGCGCGCCTGACGCACGGCCAGGTTGACGTTCAGTTGCGGCGCGGCGTCACCGAAGCGCTTGATCCAGTCCGCCGCCTGCCCGCACGCCTGCTCCAGCACCCAGCGGCCGAGCGGCATGATCAGCCCGGTCTCCTCGGCCGTGGTCACGAACTCGTCCGGGCCGAGGACGCCGAGTTGCGGGTGACGCCAGCGCACCAGCGCCTCCGCGGCGGCCAGTCGGCCGTCCTCGAGCCGGTAGAGCGGCTGGTAGTCGACGAAGAACTCGCCCCGGTCGAGGGCGGCGGGCATCCGCACCGACACCGCGTAGCGGCTGACCGCGCGGGCATTCTCCTTGGGGTCGAACAGCGTCCAGCGGCCGCGGCCGGCCTCCTTGGCCCGGTAGAGCGTCAGGTCGGCGGCCCGGACCGCGGCGCCCGGGGTGGTCGTGGACACCCGCCGCTCCAGCACGCCCACGCTCGCGCCCACGGCCAGCTTGTGATCGCCGATCAACACCGGCCCGGCCAGGGCCTTGAGCACCGTCTTCGCGGCGGCCACCGCCTCCTGCTCGCCCCGGCAGTTCTCCAGCAGCACCACGAACTCGTCCCCGCCGAGCCGGGCCACCAGGTGGCCGAGCGGGGTGAGGGCCGCCTTCAACCGGGCGGCGACGGCGGACAGCAGCTGGTCGCCCATGTCGTGGCCGAGGCTGTCGTTGACCACCTTGAAGCCGTCGAGGTCGACGTAGCAGAGGCCGAAGCGGGCGCCCGGCTCCGGGTCCTCGAACAGCTTCTCCAGCCGCTCGAAGAAGGCCGCACGGTTGGGCAGGCCGGTCAGCGGGTCGTGGGTCGCCTGGTGGCGCAGCCGCTCCTGCAGCCGGTAGCGGTCGGTGACGTCCTCGAGCATCGCGACCTGGTACTGCGGGCGGCCGTCGTCGTCGCGGATCAGCGAGACCGTCAGGTGCGTCCAGACCACCTCGCCGTCCTGCCGGTAGTACGGCTTGTCGAACTGGAAGTAGTCCCGCTTGCCGCCGATCAGCTCCTCGTACGCCTCCCAGACCCCCGGGGTGTCCTCCGGGTGCACGAGATCGCCGACCCGGCGGCCGGTCATGTCCTCCGGGCTCGCGCCGAACAGCTCTTGCAGGGCCTTGTTGACGGCCAGGATGTTGCCGTCCGTGTCGCCGATCCCGATGCCGATGGCCGCGCTCTCGAACAGCGCCCGGAACCGGGCCTCGGAAGCGCGCAGCGCCCGCTCGGCCTCCCTGCGGGCGGTGTCGGCGGCGGTGCGGATCGCCTCCTGCTCACGCAGCGTGCGCTCACGCAGCGCGGCGGCCCAGCCGGCCGCGAAGGAGCCGGTCAGGGCGGGGCCGCGGGCGTCGGCGAGCGGCTGCGCCTGGAGCAGCTCGACGGCCCGGGCCAGCAGCACCGGGTCGGTGAAGTGCGCGTCGACCAGCTCGGCGCCGGCCTGCGCGGCCAGGCGCGGCTCGAACGGCGCGTCCTCCTGGGCGCGGTGCAGCAGCGCGGCGGTGCGCGCGACCAGCCGGCTGAGCAGGTCGGGGTGGACGGCGATGCCGTGGTCGGCCGAGAGCAGCCGGGCCCAGTCCTCGTGGAACCGCTCGGCGCTGCCGCGAACCGGAGTGGTGTTCATCGGCGCACCCCGGGGCCGCGGCCGGCGCCGGACAGCACGACGCTCCCGGCGGCGCTGGGCAGCACGGCGCTCCCGGCGGCGCCGGACAGCGCGGCGCTCCCGGCGGCCGCCGCGCCGGGCGGGCGGCCGTCGGTGCCTCGTGCGCCGCGTCCGATCAAGGGCGGAACCCCACGCCCGCCACCCCGGTCATCCGCTCGGGGTGCTCGCCGACCGTGTCGGGCTGGTCCGGGCGCCACTGCGGCAGGTAGACCACGCCCGGCTCGACCAGCTCGAAGCCGGCGAACATCGCGGTGATCTGCTCGTGGTTGCGCATGGTCAGCGGGGTCGGCGTCATCTTGTAGAGCTTCTGGTGGTCCTCCGCCTGGTCCGGGCGGCCCTCCAGGGAGGCGTGCGAGAGCACCAGCGCGCTGCCGGGCGGGAGGGCGTCGCGGATCACCCCGATCAGCTTCCACGGGTCCTCGTCGTCGCTGACGAAGTGGGCGACGGCCACCAGCAGCACGGCCACCGGCTCGCCCTCCGCCAGCAGCGCGGTCACCTCGGGGCGGCCCATCAGGTCGTCGACGTCGCGCAGGTCGGCCTGGACGACGAGGCTGGCCGGGTCGTCCTCCATCAGCAGGCGGCTGTGCGCGACGGCGACCGGGTCGCGGTCCACGTAGACGACCTTCGCCTCGGGGCGGATCGCGCGGGCGATCTCGTGCACCGCGCCGAAGGTCGGGATGCCGGAGCCGATGTCCAGGAATCGGGTGACGCCCCGCTCGGCGAGGAAGGTCACGGCGCGGCGCAGGAAGGCGCGGTTGGAGCGCATGATCTGCGGCAGCTCCGGCCACAGGGCCATCGCCTTGCGGGCCATCTCCCGGTCGACCTCGAAGTTGTGCGAGCCCCCGAGGTAGTAGTCGTAGACCCGCGCGGCGTTCGGTTTGTCCAGGTCCGTGCCCTCCGGTACCCAGCTCGGTCGCCGCATGCCTGTGACTCCTTCACTCCGGTTATGGGGCGGCAGTGCCGCACGGACACCGCTGTGACAGATGAGACTACAAGCACAGAAGATCCTCCTCCGCACCCCGAACGGGTGCAAGCGGAGTGCCCGGCTCCTGGCCGGCGGGCGGGCGTGTCGGGTGGGCGTGTCGCGCGGGGATGCGGGTGCGCGGGTGCCCGTGGCGGCCTTCCTGCCGCGCGGGTCGGCGGCGGCGCGTCCCACAATGGGCGTGATGGCCGGAGGCATCGAGGACTACGCCCTCATCGGCGACCTGCAGACCGCCGCCCTGGTGGGTCGGGACGGATCGGTCGACTGGCTGTGCCTGCCCCGCTTCGACTCCCCCAGCTGCTTCGCCGGACTCCTCGGCGACCAGCGCCACGGCGCCTGGCGGATCGCCCCGGCCGGCGCCGCCGAGTGCCACGCCCGCCGCTACCGCGGCGACAGCCTGGTGCTGGAGAGCGAGTGGCAGACCGCCGGCGGGCGGGTGCGGATCATCGACTTCATGCCGCAGCGCGGTCAGGGCGGCCGGCGCGAACCGCAGCTGATCCGGATCGTCGAGGGCCTCGACGGCACGGTGCCGATGCGCGGGTCGCTGCGGCTTCGCTTCAACTACGGCCGGATCGACCCGTGGGTCCGGCGCACCGGACACCACCGGGTCGCCGTCGCCGGGCCCGACTCCGCCTGGCTGCGGGTGCCCGCAGGAGTCCACACGTACGGACTGGACGGCGTCACCACCTCGGAGTTCACCGTCACCACCGGGCTCCGGGTACCCTTCGTCCTCACCTGGCAGCCCTCCCACCTGGCCTCCGCCCCGCGCACCGACCCCGAACAGGCGCTCGTCGCCACCGTCGCCCAGTGGCAGGGCTGGGCGGCCGGCTGCCAGTACCGGGGCGAGTGGCGCTCGGCCGTGCTGCGCTCACTGCTCACCCTCAAGGCGCTCGCCTACGCCCCCACCGGCGGGATCGTCGCGGCGGCCAGCGCCTCCCTGCCGGAGGTGATCGGCGGCGCGCGCAACTGGGACTACCGCTTCTGCTGGCTGCGCGACTCCTCGATGACGCTCTCCGCCCTGCTGCGCGGCGGGTTCCGCGACGAGGCCGCCGCCTGGCGCCGCTGGCTGCTACGGGCCATCGCCGGCGGGCCGAGGCACGTCCAGGCCGTGTACGGGGTCGCCGGGGAACGGATGCTCGGCGAGACCACCGCCGACTGGCTGCCCGGGTACGAGGGCTCGCGACCGGTCCGGTTCGGCAACGCCGCCGTCGACCAGCTCCAACTCGACGTCTACGGCGAGGTGGTGGACACCCTCAACCTCGCGCTGCGGGCCGGAATCCCGATGGAGCGGCATGTCTGGACACTGCTGCGCTCACTGATGGACCACGTGGAGCGGCACTGGCGCGAGCCGGACGAAGGGCTGTGGGAAGTACGCGGCGGGCGGCGGCACTTCGTCCACTCCAAGGTCATGTGCTGGGTGGCCGCCGACCGTGCCGTCCGGCTCGCCGAGGCCACCGGACTGCCCGCCCCGGTCGACCGCTGGCGGGCGCTGCGCGACGACATCCACGCCGACGTCTGCGAACAGGGCTACGACCGCCAGCGCGGCGTGTTCGTCCAGCACTACGGCGGGCGGGGGCTGGACGCGGCGACCCTGTTCGTACTCAAGAGCGGCTTCCTCCCGCCGGACGACCCCCGGGTGGTGCGCACCGTGGACGCCGTCCGTGACGAACTCGGCCACGGCGGACTGGTGCACCGTTACCGGGCCGGGTACCACGGCGACGGGCTGCCGGGCGGCGAAGGAGCCTTCCTGGCCTGCTCGTTCTGGCTCGCCGACGCGCTTGTCGCGACGGGACGCCGGGACGAGGCGCGGACACTGTTCGCGCGGGTGGTCGGACTCGCCAACGACCTCGGACTGCTCTCCGAGGAGTGGGATCCGCGCTCCAGGCGCCAACTCGGCAACACGCCACAGGCGTTCAGCCACGTGGCACTGGTCAACACGGCCTTCGCCCTGGCCGAGCCGGGGTAGCGGACGCGGGGGCGACACGAGGCTAGGGTGGACCCGTGGACCCCAACCACTACCGCTTCCGGGGCATGTGGCGGCTCGCGGCGCCGCCGGACATCGTGTACGCGGCGCTGGCGGACGTACGGAGCTATCCGCTGTGGTGGCCGGAGATCCGCGAGGCCCGGCCGACCGGCGAGGATTCCGGGGAGGTGGTGGTGCGCGCGCTGCTGCCGTACCGGCTGGTGATCGGCCTGGAGGCGAGCCGGCGCGACCCGGCCGCCGGGGTGCTGGAGGCGACCATGCGGGGCGACCTCACCGGGTGGTCCCGGTTCACGGTGACGGCGGACGGCGCAGGACGGGCGCGTTGCGCGGCCGACCGGGACGGCGCGGGCCGCGCAGGCAGCTCGGGCGGCGCGGGCAGCCGGGTGCTGTTCGAGGAGGACACCCGGCCCGGCTCGGCGCTGTTGCGCCGGCTCGCCCTTCCGCTCCACCCGGTTTTCCGGGCCAACCACGCAGTGATGATGCGCCGGGGGCGGCGGGGGCTCGCGGCGTACCTGGCGGCGGGCGGGGGTGACGGATGACGGCTGACAACTTTCAGCGAACAGATGACAGCTGACAGATTTCGAAATCTGTCAGCTGTCATCTGTTCGCTGTCGCCTGTCGTCTGTCGTCTGTTGTCTGTCAGCTGACATCCGTCCGCCCGTCGCCCCCGCTCGCCCGCCGACACCCGCCGCCCCTCACCCCTTCGCCCCCGGAAACAGCCACCGCCGCAGCGCCCGCGTCACCACCGGCAGCGCCGCGTACGTCATCAGCAAGCTGATCAGCGGCGCGGTGACCAGCGGTCGGACGGCCACCGGCAGGCCCGTCAGGTGCGGCCCGAGCACGACCGCGGAGACCACGACCAACGGCGCGATGGCGATCGTCGAGGCCACCGCCATCTTCCAGCGCACCGGCGGTCGGCGCTGCGCGGCGCCCGGGGTGGTGGCGAACCAGCCCTCCATCCCGTGGATCTCGTGGCGATGGACCTCGTGGTGGTGGCCGTCCGCCTTGGCGAAGCAGGCTGCCCGCACCGGGGAGGTCTGCCAGGAACGGAACGCCTCGGCGTCCCGGAAGTGCAGCAGCAGGTGCCAGGGTTCGTCCGGGCCGGACGGACGCAGCAGCCCGGTGCCGAGGTTGCCCGCGTGTTCCGTGGCCGCGGCGAGGATGTTCTCCGCCCACCGCTCGAAGGCTTTCTCGTAGCCCGGCTCCACCCGCCGTGCCACGAACAGCGTGACCTCCTCGCCTTGGTCGGTCTGCTCATCGACCGTCCCCCGTACCGTCGCCGCCATCCTCGCTGCCCCTCTCCCCGTGCGTCCCCGCGTCTGCACCCCCGTGCCTCACCGCCGCGAGCCGCCGGGCAGCCTACGGGCCGTCCGGTGATCCGCCCACCCTGCGCCCGAACCGTGGGACGAGACGGCCCCGCCGGGACTAGCGTGGCCGGAGCGTCCCGACGCACCGGAGGCCCGCCCATGACCGCCACGCCCCCTACGCCCACCACACCCGCCACACCCACCGGCCCTATCGGCTCAGCCGGCCGCCTCGCCTTCGGCTTCGACGCCCCCTTCGACCGCACCGGCACCGGCAGCAGCAAGTGGGCCCGCGCGGGCGGCGCCCCCGGGGTGGTCCCGATGGGCCTCGCCGACATGGACCTCCCCGGCCCGCCCGCCATCGCCGAGGCCCTGCGCCAGCGGGCCCGCCACCGCGCGTACGGCTACACGGTGTGCGACCCGGCGGGCCGGCCGCTGGTGGCGGACTGGTACCGCGCCCGGCACGGCGTCGACGTGGATCCGGACTGGGTCCTGCTGCTGCCCTGCGGCCCGCGCACCGCCCTGCGCGTGCTGCTGGAGGCCGTCCGGCCGGACCCCGGACGGCCGCAGCCGCCCGTCCTCTTCCCGACCCCCGAGTGGGGCGGCTTCGCCCAGCTCTGCGGCGCCGCGCGCGTCGCGTACCGGGAGCTGCCCCTGCCCCTCGGCCCCGGCGGCTACCGGCTCCCGGACGGCCCGCTCCCCGGGCCCGCCACCGCCGTACTGCTCAGCAGCCCGCACAACCCCTCCGGCCGGGTCTGGCCCGCCGACCAGCTGCGCGGCCTGGCCGAGCGGGCGGCAGAGGCGGGCGCGCTGCTGGTCTCGGACGAGGTGCACGGCGACCTCACCCACCCGGACATCGCCCACCCGGATATCGCCCGCCCAGGCATCGCCCATCCAGACCCCACCCACCCCGGCCGGGGCCACCCCGTCGCCGTGACCGCCGTCGACCCGGCGCACCGGCACCTCGTCGTCACCCTCAACTCCGTCGGCAAGACCTTCAACTGCTCCGGCATCCCCAGCAGTTTCGCCCTCGTCCCGGACCCTGGGCTGCGCACCCGGTTCGCCGACGCACTGGCCGGCTACGGCCTCTGGGAGGGCGGCCTGCTGGAGCAGACCGTGCAGCGGGCGGCGCTGTGCGAGGGCGGCCCGTGGCTGGACGCGCTGCTCGCCCACCTCGCCGCCGCCCGCACCCGGCTCACCGACCGGCTCGGGCCCGCCGTCCGCTCGGCCCCGCAGGCCTCCTACCTGCTCTGGCTGGACGCCGCCGCCCTGGGCCTGCCGCCGACGGCCGCCCGGCAGGCCCTGTTGGAGCGCTGCGGCCTGGAGGCCTCCGACGGCGCCGAGTTCGGCTCCGGCGGCCACGGTGCGCTGCGGTTGAACTACGCCCTGTCGGGCCCGGTGCTGGACACCGTCCTGGCGCGGCTGGAGCGGCTCGACCTCGGGTGACCCCGGCACATGCCGGGGTCACGCACCCCGTGTACGCGCTCGCGTACAAGCCGCCCAAAACCCCGCAATCACCCGTTCGCCACGCCCCTGGCCTGCGGAAACCAACGTTCACGCGATTTTTGCGGAGCGCCCCCGCATGCTCCGTAGCAGACTGGGCAAAGTAGACCGGGCCGCAATCGTGATCCCGAGGATGGTGAGTCCGGTGATACCCATATCCCACACCACTCCGCCCGACCGGCAGAGCGCACCACCGCCCCCGACGGGGGTGACCCCGCTGACCGAATCGGGGGCGCGCAGCCACGTGTCGGGTGTCTGTTTCAAGATCGGACCGCCCCGACTGGTAGGTGTCGAGGTCGAGTGGTTCGTCCATGACGATCGATGTCCCACCCGGCCCGTCCGGCCGGAACTGATCCACGCCGCACTGGAGTCGCTGCCCCTCGGCGGCACCGACGGCACCTCGCTCCCCTCCGGTTCGCGCCTCACGCTCGAACCCGGCGGACAGGTCGAGCTCAGCTCCCCGCCCGCCACCGGCCTCCTGGCCTGCGTCGACGACACCCGACGCGATCTGACCGCCCTGCGGGCCGCCTTCGCGGCACAGGGCCTGCGACTCACCGGCACCGGGACGGACCCGCTGGCCCGCCCCCGACGGATGGTGCTGGACCACCCCCGCTACCTCGCGATGGAGCGCTTCTTCGACTCCGCGGGGCCCTGGGGCCGGATCATGATGACCGGTACCGCGTCGGTGCAGGTGTGCCTGGACGCCGGCGAAGCGGACGGCCCGCACGCCGTGGAGCGCCGCTGGCAGCTGGTCCACCGGCTGGGCCCGGTGCTGGTCGCCGCCTTCGCCAACTCCCCGCTGCTGGACGGCAGGCCGACCGGTCACCGGTCGACCCGGCAGACCGTCTGGTCCCGGATGGACCCGACCCGCACGCTGGCCCCGGAGCCGGACCACGGCGACCCGCGCGAGGCCTGGGCGCGGTACGTACTGGACGCCGAAGTGCTGTGCATGCAACGGCCTGAGGGACTGCCGTGGACGGTCCCGCCCGGGCTGACCTTCCGTGAGTGGATCCGCGGCGGAGGCGAACGACCGCCCACCCTCGCCGACTTGGACTACCACCGCACCACCCTCTTCCCGCCGGTGCGCCCGCGCGGCCACCTGGAGCTGCGGATGATCGACGCCCAGCCCGGGGACGGCTGGACGGTGGTCACCGCGCTGGTCACCGCGCTGCTGGACGACCCGGTGGCCGCCGATGCCGCGCTGGCCGCGCTGGAGCCCCTCGCGTGCGCGGACGGTCCGCGACCGCCGCGCAACGACGTCTGGTGCCGCGCCGCCACCCTGGCGGTCGCCGACCCCGAACTGCGCCGCGCCGCCCTCACCTGCTTCGCCGCCGCCGACGCCGCACTGGGCCGCCTGCCCGGTGCCGGGCGGCTGCGCACCGCCGTCGCCGAGTTCGCCGAGCGCTACCCCGCGCGCGGCCGCTGTCCGGCCGACGACCAGCTGGACGCCCTGCGCTCCGGCACCCGACGCACTCCCACGGAGGAGGCCGCCCCATGACCGACGTCCGACCGAACGGCCCGACCGCAGCCCCCGCCCAGGAGGTCGGCGCAGCACCCGGGATCGAGGATCGCGGCATCGAAGACCGCGGTTCCGAGGCCGCACGCGGCATCGAGGCACCCCGCGGCATCGAGGACCTGCGCGAGACCATCGCCGCCGAGCTGTCGGCCGCCCGCGCCCGGACCGCCGCGCTGACCGACTGCGTCGAGGACGGCGACCTCACCGCCCAGCACTCCCCGCTGATGTCCCCGCTGGTCTGGGACCTCGCGCACATCGGCAACCAGGAGGAGCTCTGGCTGCTGCGCAACGTCGGCGGCCGGGACCCGATGCACCCGGAGATCGACGGGCTGTACGACGCCTTCCAGCACCCCCGGGCCGAACGCCCCAGCCTGCCGCTGCTGCCGCCCGCCGAGGCCCGCGCGTACGCCCATGAGGTGCGCGGCCGGGTGCTGGACATGCTCGCCGCCAGCCCGCTGGAGGGCGCGCCGCTGCTGGAGGCCGGGTTCGCGTTCGGGATGATCGCGCAGCACGAACAGCAGCACGACGAGACGATGCTGATCACCCATCAGCTCCGCAGGGGCGCGCCGGCCCTGGCCGCTCCCCCACCGCCGCCCGCACCCGTCGACGCCGCCACGCTGCCCGCCGAAGTCCTCATCCCCGCAGGACCGTTCACCATGGGAACGGACACCGAGCCGTGGGCGCTGGACAACGAGCGCCCGGCCCACACCGTCGACCTGCCGGCCTTCCTGCTGGACACCACGCCGGTCACCAACGCCGCCTACCAGCGCTTCATCGCCGAGGGCGGATACGACGACCCGCGCTGGTGGACGCCGGAGGGCTGGACGCACCGGCAGCGCGCCGGGCTGACCGCCCCGCTGTTCTGGCAGCGCCAGGGCGGCGAGTGGCTGCGCCGCCGCTTCGGCGCAGTCGAGCCCGTCGAGCCGAACGAGCCGGTGCTGCACGTCAGCTGGTACGAGGCGGACGCGTACGCCCGGTGGGCCGGGCGGCGGCTGCCGACCGAGGCGGAGTGGGAGAAGGCGGCCCGGCACGACCCGGTCACCGGCCGCTCCCGCCGCTACCCCTGGGGCGACCGGACCCCCGGCCCCGAGCACGCCAACCTGGGCCAGCGCCATCTGCGCCCGGCCGGGGCCGGCTCCTACCCCGAGGGACAGTCCCCGTACGGCGTACGGCAGTTGATCGGCGACGTGTGGGAGTGGACGGCCGACGACCTCCACCCCTACCCGGGCTTCCGGGCCTGGCCGTACCGGGAGTACTCGGAGGTCTTCTTCGGCCCCGAGTACAAGGTGCTGCGCGGCGGCTGCTTCGCGGTGGCGCCGGTCGCCTGCCGGGGCACGTTCCGCAACTGGGACTACCCGATCCGGCGGCAGATCTTCGCCGGGTTCCGCACCGCCCGCGACGCGGAGCGCGACTGATGTGCCGCCACATCGCCTACCTGGGCGAGCCCGTGGCTCCACAGGAGCTGCTGGTGCACCCGCCGTACGGGCTGTACCGGCAGTCCTGGGCGCCCCGGACGCAGCGGTTCGGCACGGTCAACGTGGACGGCTTCGGCCTCGGCTGGTACGCGGACGGTGACCAGGTGCCCGCCCGCTACCGCCGGACCGGGCCGATCTGGGCCGACGAGACCTTCGCCGACCTGGCCCGGGTGGTCCGCACCCGCGCGCTGCTGGCCGCCGTGCGCTCCGCCACCGAGGGCTGCGCGGCGGGCGAGAGCGCGGCCGCGCCGTTCGCCGCCGAGCGCTGGCTGTTCAGCCACAACGGCGCGGTGGCCGGCTGGCCGGGCAAGCTGGACGCCCTGGCCGCGCTGCTCCCGTCGGCCGAGCTGCTGGAGCTGGAGGCGCGCACCGACTCGGCCCTGCTGTGGGCCCTGACCCTGCACCGGCTGCGGGCCGGCGCCGGGCTCGACGAGGCCCTGGCGGGCACCGTCGCGGACGTCGCCGCGCACACCACCGGGCGGCTCAACCTGCTGCTCACCGACGGCACCGCGCTCGCCGCGACCACCTGGGGCGACACCCTGCACCACCGGACCCTGCCGGGCCTCGGGACGGTGGTGGCCTCCGAGCCGTACGACGACGGACCGGGCTGGACGCCCGTGCCGGACGGCTCGCTGCTGCTGGTCGGCGGCCACGGCGTCACCGTCCGTCGGCTCCCCAGTCACTACTGACCCTCCACCCTCCCTTCATCTTCTGAACAGAGGAACCACCCTGTCATGGACACCTTCGAGCTCACCCGACTGCTGCCCGCCGACCACTTCAGCACCACGTTGCGCCAGGACGTGCAGCACGGCCTGACCTCGGAACCCAAGTGGCTGCCGCCGAAGTGGTTCTACGACGCGCGGGGCAGCGAGCTGTTCGAGGAGATCACCCGGCTGCCCGAGTACTACCCGACCCGCGCCGAGCGGGCCATCCTCACCGCCCGGGCCGGCGAGATCGCCGCCGCCACCCGGGCCCACACCCTGGTCGAGCTGGGCTCCGGCTCCTCCGAGAAGACCCGGCTCCTCCTGGACGCGCTGCGCGCACTCGACACCCTGGAGACGTACGTCCCGGTGGACGTCAGCGAGAGCGCGCTGACCACCGCCGGCTCCGCGCTCGCCGGCGAGTACCCCGGCCTGGCCGTGCACGGCGTGCTGGCCGACTTCACCGCTCGGCTCGGACTGCCCCCCGAGGGCGGCCCGCGCCTGGTCGCCTTCCTCGGCGGCACCCTCGGCAACCTGCTGCCCGAGGAGCGCGCCGCCTTCCTGCGCGGCCTGCGTGCCGCCCTCGACCCCGGCGACTTCCTGCTACTCGGCACCGACCTGGTCAAGGACCCGGCGGTGCTGGTCGCCGCCTACGACGACTCCGCCGGGGTGACCGCCGAGTTCAACCGGAACGTGCTCAACGTGCTCAACCGCGAGCTGGGCGCCGACTTCGACCCGGACGCCTTCGAGCACGTCGCGCGCTGGGACGCCGAACAGGAGTGGATCGAGATGCGGCTGCGCTCGCTGCGCTCGCAGACCGTGAAGATCCCGGCCCTGGACCTGCCGGTGCACTTCGCCCGCGGCGAGGAGCTGCGCACCGAGGTGTCGGCCAAGTTCCGCCGCGAGCGAGTGGCCGGAGAGCTGGCGGCGGCGGGACTGCGACTGAGCCACTGGTGGACGGATCCGGAGGGCCGGTTCGGGCTCTCGCTCTCCGCCCCGGCGTGAGCGGCACCGCCCCGAACTCAGGCGGCCAGGCCCGAGGCGGAGCCCGGCCCGCGGCGGAGCCCGGCCCGCGGCGGTGGCCCGGTGGCCCGGTGGCCCGGTGGCTCAATTTGCTTGTTCACCTTACGAATTCTCGAAGCGAAAATTGAGCCCCCGGCCTACAAGAGTTAAATGAATAAGGGTTACGATCTCGGCGACCGAGCTCAGCGTTGAGTACCAGGAGTCAGATCGTGAGCGTCACCCAGAAGCCCTCCGGGGCGGTCGAGGACCCCGCGCCCGGCCGCCTCGGCTTCGTCGTCTTCATCACCGCCGCCGCGGCCCTCGGCGGGTTCCTGTTCGGCTACGACAGCTCCGTGATCAACGGCGCCGTCTCCGGCATCCAGGCGAAGTTCGGCGTCGGCGACGGCGTGACCGGCCTGATCGTCTCCTCGGCCCTGCTGGGCTCGGCGATCGGCGCGGCACTGGCCGGCCGGTTCGCCGACCGGTACGGCCGCATCAAGGTCATGAAGGCGGGCGCGCTGCTGTTCGCGGTCAGCGCCGTCGGCTCGATGCTGCCCTTCTCCGCCTGGGACCTCGCCCTGTGGCGCGTCCTCGGCGGCGCGGCCATCGGCATCGCCTCGGTGATCGCCCCGACCTACATCGCCGAGGTCGCGCCGACCAAGTACCGCGGCCGACTGGCCTCTTTCCAGCAGGCCGCGATCGTGCTCGGCATCGCGATATCCCAGCTGATCAACTGGATGCTGGCGCAGGCCGCCGGCGGCGACACCCGCGGCCAACTGCTCGGCCTGGAGGCCTGGCAGTGGATGCTCGGCATCTGCGTCGTCCCCGCCGCGGTCTACTTCGTGCTCTCCTCGGTCATCCCCGAGTCCCCGCGCTACCTGATCCAGGCCGACCGCCTGGCCGACGCCCGCAAGGTGCTCGCCCAGGTCGAGGGCGAGGGTGTGGACACCGACACCCGGATCGCCGAGATCCGGACGCTGATCGACTCCGACCACCGCCCGCGCTTCCGCGACCTGCTCGGCGGCCGCTTCGGCCTGCTGCCGATCGTCTGGGTCGGCATCGGCCTGTCGGTGTTCCAGCAGCTGGTCGGCATCAACGTGATCTTCTACTACTCGTCGATCCTGTGGCAGTCGGTCGGCATCGACCAGAGCAACTCGCTGATGATCAGCTTCATCGGCTCGGTCATCAACATCCTCGGCACCGTGATCGCGATCGTGCTGGTCGACCGGATCGGCCGCAAGCCGCTCGCCCTGATCGGCTCGGTCGGCATGGCGGTCGCACTCGGCACGGCCGGCTGGGCGTTCTCCTCGGCCACCGGCAGCGGCGACAACCTCACCCTGCCCGACCTCCAGGGCACCGTCGCCCTGATCGCCGCCAACGCCTTCGTGCTGTTCTTCGCGATGTCCTGGGGCGTGGTCGTCTGGGTGATGCTCGGCGAGATGTTCCCGAACCGGATCCGCGCCGCCGCGCTCTCCGTCGCCGCCTCCGCGCAGTGGATCGCCAACTGGGCGATCACCGTCTCGTTCCCGTCCATGTCGCGGTGGAACCTGTCGGCGACCTACCTGATCTACGCCGCCTTCGCGGCGCTGTCCGTCCCCTTCGTGGCGAAGTACCTGAAGGAGACCAAGGGCGTCCGACTGGAGGACATGGGCTGACAGCCGGAACATCGGCTGATCCGACAGTCTGACCTTCGGCCCCCGCACCCTAGCGCGCTCCGCGCGGGTGCGGGGGCCGAATCGTTCACTCTCTGCGGTGGACCGGACACCTCCGGTACTCCTGTGCGACAGGAGGGATGTGTCCTTGATCTTCAACCGGCTTCGCACCCGCAGAACCGCGGCCGCCACCATGACCGGCGGCTGCCCGTACGCCCACGACCACGCGCACCAGCAGCCGCAGGCCCACGTCGGCAGGCCAGACCCGGCGGCGTACCAGGCCCAGGCCTTCCGGGACCAGGCGTACCAGGGCCAGGCGTTCCAGGACCCCCTGACCGCGTCCGCGACCGCGGCCGTGCCCGCGCCGCCGCCGTTCACCGACCCGGACCAGGCCGCCGACTTCATCCGGCAGTTCCACCACGAACAGCCCGCCTCCGGGGACCCGCAGCCGCGGCTGCGCGCCGTTCTCGACGAGATCGACCGCACCGGCAGCTACCGGCACACCTCCGCCGAACTCGCCTACGGTGCCAAGCTCGCCTGGCGCAACGCCGCCCGGTGCATCGGCCGGCTCTACTGGCGCAGCCTGGTCGTCCGGGACCTGCGCCACCTCACCTCGGCCGACGACATCGCCGCCGAGTGCTTCGAGCACCTGCGGCTGGCGGGCAACGGCGGCCGGATCCGCCCGGTGGTCTCGGTGTTCGCCCCCGACCGCCCGGGCCGCCCGGCCGCCCGCATCCTCAACCAGCAGCTGGTCCGCTACGCCGGCCACCGGGTCGGCGAGGCCGTCGTCGGCGACCCGGCCGGCATCGCGCTCACCGCCCGCGCCCGCGACCTGGGCTGGAAGTGCGCCGAGGACCGCTTCGAGGTGCTGCCACTGCTGGTCCAGGAGCGGCCGGGCGAGCGGCCCGTACGGTACGAACTGCCGGACGGCACCACGCTGGAGGTGCCGCTGAGCCACCCCGAGTACGGCTGGTTCGCCGACCTCGGGCTGCGCTGGTACGCGGTGCCCGCGATCAGCGACATGACGCTGGAGATCGGCGGCGTCCGCTACCCGGCCGCGCCGTTCAACGGCTGGTACATGGGCACCGAGATCGGCGCCCGCAACCTCGCCGACGCCGACCGCTACGACATGCTCGGCACCGTCGCCGAACGGCTGGGCCTGGACACCTCCAGCGACCGCACGCTCTGGCGCGACCGCGCGCTGATCGAGCTCAACATCGCCGTGCTGCACTCCTTCCAGGAGGCCGGGGTGACGATCGCCGACCACCACACCGAGTCGGAACGTTTCCTCAAGCACGTCGCCCAGGAGAAGCGGCTCGGCCGGACGACCCCGGCGGACTGGAGCTGGATCGTGCCCCCGGTCTCGGGCGGGCTGACGCCGGTCTACCACCGGTACTACGACCCGGTGGACCCGGCGCTGCGGCCGGCCTTCGTCCCGCGCGAGCCCTGGTAGCGATGCCGGCGCCGCGAGGTCAGGGCCGTGCCGGGAGCCGCTCGAAGCGCAGGGCGAGCCCGTCCAGCAGGGCCTCCAAGCCGGTCTCGAAGGCGCCCTCGTCGACCGCCCCCCGGTGTCCGGCCAGCCGGTGCGCCTCGCCGAGGTGCGGGTAGTCGGCCGCGTCGTAGACCTCGGCGTCCGCCGGGAAGCCGGCCGCGAACGAGGCCAGTGCGGAGCCGGTGACGAAGTAGCGCATCAGCGCGCCGATCCTGGTCGCCTGGCCGCGTGGCCACCCGGTCTCGACCAGGTGACCGAAGACCGCGTCGGCCAGGCGCAGCGCGTTCGGCCGCCGCCCCGGGCCCTGGGCGAGGACCGGGACGATGTTGGGGTGGGCGGCCAGCGCGGCGCGGTAGGAACGGGCCCAGTCGCGCAGTGCCTGCGGCCAGGGAGTCCCGACGGTTCCGGTGGTCCCGACACTCCCGAACATCGACAGGTCGACTTCGCCGATGACGCTGTCCACCACCGCGTCCAGCAGCTCGTCCTTGGTGGCGAAGTGGTTGTAGAGCGAGGGCCCGCTGACCGACAGCTCGGTGGCGAGGCGGCGGGTGGAGAGGGCGTCCAGCCCCTCGTCGTCGATCAGCCGCAGGGCAGCGGCGACGATGCGCTCGCGGCTGAGCAGCGGGGTGCGTGGACGGGCCATCTCGGCGGCTGCCTCCGGTTCCTCCGGTCGGGTGTGCTGGGGACCGATTCTGGCAGGTGCCTCTTCCCAGCGCGGGCCGGGCGGGGCTACAGTCCCCCCAGAAAACTTGCAGCGCTAGTTTAATCGGTCCGGACCTCGCCCGGACCCTGGACACGGGATTCGGGAGCCGCCGTGAACCTGGAGTTGTCCGAGCAGCAGAGCGCCGTCCGGGACCTCGCCGCCTCCTTCACCGACCGCGAGATCGTGCCGTACGCCACCGAGTGGGATCGCGCCGAGTCCGTCGACCGCGCGATCATCGGCAAACTGGCGAAGGTCGGCTTCCTCGGCCTGACCATCCCCGAGGAGTACGGCGGCAGCGGCGGCGACCACCTCGCGTACTGTCTGGTCCTGGAGGAGCTCGGGCGCGGTGACTCGGCCGTGCGCGGGATCGTCTCGGTCTCGCTCGGCCTGGTCGGCAAGTCGATCAACGGCTTCGGCACCGAGGAGCAGAAGCGGCACTGGCTGCCCCGGCTCACCTCGGGCGAGGCGCTCGCCTGCTTCGCGCTCACCGAGCCCGGCACCGGCTCGGACGCCGCCAACCTCACCACCCGCGCGGTGCGGGACGGCTCGGACTGGCTGATCAGCGGCGCCAAGACGTTCATCACCAACGGCACCTGGGCCGACGTCGCCCTGGTCTTCGCCCGCACCGGCGGCAGCGAGCCCGAGCAGCGGGGGCACCGGGGCATCACCGCCTTCCTGGTCCCCACCGATCTGCCCGGCTTCACCCGCACCGAGATCCACGGCAAGCTGGGCCTGCGCGGCCAGGCCACCGCCGGACTCTCCTTCGAGAACGTCCGGGTGCCGGACAGCGCCCGGCTCGGCGAGGTCGGCAAGGGCTTCACGGTCGCGATGGCCGCGCTGGCCAAGGGCCGGATGTCGGTCGCGGCCGGCTGCGTCGGCATCGCCCGCGCCTGCCTGGAGGCCGCCGTCCGCTACGCGGGCGAGCGCGAACAGTTCGGCCGGACGATCGCCTCGCACCAGCTCGTCCAGGAGCTGCTGGCCGGCATCGCCGTGGACGTCGAGGCGGCCCGGCTGCTCACCTGGAAGGTCGCCGACCACATCGAGCGCGGCCTCCCGTTCGCCACCGAGTCCTCCGTCGCCAAGCTCTACGCGAGCGAGGCCGCCGTCCGGGCCGCCAACAACGCGCTCCAGGTGTTCGGCGGGTACGGATTCATCGACGAGTACCCGGTCGGCAAGTACCTGCGCGACGCGCGGGTGATGACCCTCTACGAGGGCACCAGCCAGATCCACCAACTGCTCATCGGACGCGCCCTCACCGGCGTCAACGCCTTCTGACCCACCCTCTTCGCTAAGGAGCCCGACGACGTGCGTCCTGTCTACTTCGCCGCCGCCCGCCGCACACCCATCGGCCGGCTGCGCGGAGCGCTCGCCACGGTCCGCCCGGACGACCTCTCCGCCACCGTGCTGCGCGCCCTGCTCGCCGACGTACCCGCCCTCGACCCGGCCCGGATCGACGACGTCTACTGGGGCGCCGCCAACCAGGCCGGCGAGGACAACCGCAACGCCGCCCGGATGGCCGTCCTGCTGGCCGGCCTGCCGGAGACCGTCCCCGGAGCCACCGTCAACCGGCTCTGCGCCTCCGGCCTGGAAGCCGTCACCCTCGCCGCCCGGGCCATCGGTTCCGGCGAGGCCGACGTGGTGCTGGCCGGCGGCTGCGAGTCGATGACCCGCGCCCCCTTCGTCCTGCCCCGCCCCGACGAGGCGCTGCCGCACCGGATGGAGACCTACGACACCCGGCTCGGCTGGCGGCTCACCAACCCCCGGATGGCCGACCTGCACGGCGTGCTCAGCATGGGCGAGACCGCCGAGGAGGTGGCCGGCCGGTACGGCATCACCCGTGAGCGCCAGGACGCCTTCGCACTGCGCAGCCACCAGCGGGCCGCCGCCGCCCGCAAGGACGGGCACTTCGACGCCGAGCTGATCCCGGTCGAACGGCCGGACGGGGTGACGGTGAGCCAGGACGAGAGCATCCGCGAGGACACCAGCCTGGCGAAGCTCGCCGGGCTCAAGCCGGTCTTCCGGCCCGGAGGTACCGTCACGGCCGGGAACGCCTCGCCGATGAACGACGGCGCGGCCGGACTGGTCCTGGTCAGCGAGGAGGCCCTGCGCGACCTCGGGCTGCAGCCTCTCGGCCGGTACGTGGCCGGCGCCTCGGCCGGGGTGCACCCGGACGTCATGGGCATCGGCCCGGTGCCGGCGACGGCGAAGGTGCTCGGGCGGGCCGGCTGGTCGCTCGCGGACCTGGAGACCGCCGAGCTCAACGAGGCCTTCGCCGCCCAGGCACTGGCCTCCGCCGACGGCATCGGCTTCGACCCCGAGCAGGCCGACGCGCTGGTCAACCCCAGCGGCGGGGCGATCGCCCTCGGCCACCCCCTGGGCGGCTCCGGCGCCCGCATCCTCACCACCCTGCTGCACCGGATGCGCCGTACCGGCGCCCGGCGCGGCCTGGCCACCATGTGCGTGGGCGTGGGGCAGGGTACGGCCGTGCTGGTCGAGAACGTCTGACAGCGGACAGACAGCAGATGGCAGCCGACACACTCTTCCAAGGAGTTCACATGACGCGTTTCGCGGGCAAGGTCGCCGTGGTGACCGGCGCGGCACAGGGCATCGGGGCGGCCACCGCCCGTTTGCTGGCCGAGGAGGGCGCGGCGGTCGCCGTGGTCGACCTCAGCGCCGAGCGGGCGGCCGGGACGGTCGCCGAGATCACCGCCAAGGGCGGCACCGCCCGGGCGTACGGCTGCGACGTGGCCGACTACGACGCCGTCGAGGCGGTGTTCGCGCAGATCGCCGCCGACCTCGGCGGGGTGCACATCCTGGTGAACAACGCCGGGATCACCCGGGACAACCTGTTCTTCAAGATGCCCAAGTCCGACTGGGACACGGTGCTGACGGTCAACCTGACCAGCGCGTACAACTGCAGCCACGTCGCACAGAAGTACATGGTGGCGCAGAAGTACGGGAAGATCGTCTCGCTCAGCTCGCGCTCCGCCCTCGGCAACCGGGGCCAGGCGAACTACGCGGCCGCCAAGGCCGGCATCCAGGGCCTCACCGCGACCCTGGCCATCGAGCTCGGGCCGTTCAACATCAACGTCAACGCCGTCGCCCCGGGCTACATCGCCACCCCGATGACCGCGGCCACCGCCGAGCGGGTCGGCAGCACGGCCGAGGACCACCAGACCGAGGTCGCCGCCCGTACGCCGCTGCGCCGGGTCGGGCAGCCGGAGGAGATCGCGTCGGTGGTCGCCTTCCTGGCGAGCGAGGACGCCTCGTACGTCAGCGGGCAGACCCTGTACGTCAACGGCGGGGCGCGGTAGTCCGGGGGTTGAACCGGGCGGGGTCAATGGATACGCTTGATATTCATTGAATATGACTGACGTGTCATCAGATGGCCGTTCCAGGTGCATGGTTACCTTCACCTGGGACGGCCTTTACCTTTTCTCGTGGCCGAGCATGACCATGGTAGTGATCACATGACCCCACCAAATGACTATGGCATGATCATGTGGCACTCGATGGGATGGCCCAACCGACCCGACCGGACCCGGTCGGGCCCTGCGTCCCAAGGAGTTCCATGGGCAGCCCCGCTCCCCTCCGCCGCGCCATGGCGCTGCTCGCCGTCGGAGCCACCGCTCTGACCGCCGGCACCGTCGCCGTCCCGGCCGCCGGCGCCGCGACCGCCGCCCCCTCGCACAACCTGACGGGCGTCCACGTCCGCCCCGCCTCCTTCGGGCACCACAACGCCCAGGCGCGCCCCGCCCCGCTGACCACCACCCAGTGCGTCAGCCAGATCGGCATCCACTGCTACTCGCCGCTGCAGTACCGCGCCGCCTACAACCTGAGCCCGCTGTACGACCAGGGGATCACCGGCAAGGGCCGCACGATCGTCATCGTCGACTCCTTCGGCTCGCCGACCATCCAGCACGACCTGGAGGTCTTCGACAAGCAGTGGGGCATCCCGGACACCAACGTCGAGGTGGTCAAGTGGGGTAACGTCCCCGTCTTCGACCCCACCAACCCCGACCACACCGGCTGGGCCGGCGAGACCACCCTGGACGTCGAGTACGCCCACGCGGTCGCCCCCGACGCGCACATCGTCCTGGTCGAGACCGGCGTCGCCGAGACCGAGGGCACCACCGGCCTGCCCGAGATGATGGACGCCGAGAAGAGCCTGATCAAGTCGGGCCGCGGCGACGTCATCTCGCAGAGCTTCGGCGCCACCGAGAACACCTTCCCGGGGTACGACAAGGGCGACTTCAAGTCGCTGACCGACCTGCGCTACGCGTTCCAGGCCGCCGCCAACCACAACGTCACGGTGCTCGCCGCCTCCGGCGACAACGGCGCCACCGACGCGAAGGAGAACGGCACCGACCTGTACCCGTACAAGGTCAACTCCTGGCCGTCCTCGGACCCGCTGGTCACCTCCATCGGCGGCACCCAGCTCACCCTCGACGACTCCGGCAAGCGCACCGCGGCCGACAAGGTGTGGCACGACAACTACGGCGCCGGCGGCGGCGGCGTCTCCGGCATCTTCGAGCGCCCGTGGTACCAGGCCGGCGTCGCCAACGTCACCGGCAACCACCGCGGCACGCCCGACATCAGCATGAGCGCGGCGGTCGACGGCGGGGCCTGGACCTACGAGTCCTACGACCCGACCGCGGTCGGCTGGCACCTCACCGGCGGCACCAGCGAGGCCACCCCGATCTTCTCGGGTGTCGTCGCGCTCGCCGACCAGCTCGCCGGCCACCGCCTGGGCCAGCTCAACTGGCGCCTGTACGGCCTGAACCTGCTCCCGAGCCAGTGGAGCGGCATCGTGGACGTGAAGGACGGCGACAACGGCTGGGGCGGAGTCACCGGCAACAACGCCACCGCGGGCTACGACCTCGCCAGCGGCCTGGGCACCATCGACGCCGCCAAGTTCGTGCACGCGATCGCCGGTCGGTGATCGGGTAGCGGCTCGGTCGGCCGGTAGCGGCTGAACGGCTGAACGGCCGGACCGCCGCACAGCTGACAAACGACAGCGGACAGCTGACAGATTTCGAAATCTGTCAGCTGTCCGCTGTTTTCTGTTTGCTGTTCTCTGTCAGCTGGCCGCTGTCAGCTGTCTTCGGTTACCCGTCAGCCGGTGGCGGCCAGCTGGGCGAGGTAGCGCTCGGCGGCGCGGAGCTTGCGGCCCTCGGGACCCGGGAGATAGGCGCGCAGCTCGATGATCTCCGGGGCGATGCGGATGGCCTCCGCGCGGTCGGTGATCGAGCGCCAGCAGGCCTCGGCGTTGGTGGCCGCCTGCTGGGTCTCCGGGTGCTCCGGACCCTGCGAGCGGAGCAGCGTCAGGGCCACCTCGCGGTAGATGTCCGCGGCCTCGGCCGGGCGGCCCGCGAGTCGGCACACGTGCGCCCGTACCTGGCGCACCTGGAGGACCGGCTCGGAGACGGCGCCGTGCTCGGCGATCGCCTCCAGTTCGAGGGCGAAGGCCAGGTCGGTCGCGGCGGCATGGTCCCCTGCGTCGGCACTGCGGACGATCCGTCCGATGACCTCGCGGTAGTCCGCGCGGGGCCGGCCGGCCGCCGGTGCATCAGCGGGGGCTTCGGCCGGGGCATCGACCGGGGCATCGACCGGGGCATCGGCGGGAGCCTCCCCCGGAGCGGGCGGAGCGTCGGTCGGCACCTCGTCCTGCGGCACGGCGTCGGCGGGGACCTCGTCGGCCGCGACCTCGCCGGTCGGCGCGGCCTCGGCCGGGACGGCGTCCCGGGGTTCCTGCACGGCCTCGGCCGTCTCCTCGGCCTCCTCTGCCGTCTCCTCGGCGCCCTCCGGCGTCTCCGCGACGTCGGCAACCTCGGCCGTCTCCGAGGCCAGGGCCTCCGCGGCCGCCACCGCGTCCTCCACCTGCGGGAGTTCGGCCTCGACCACGGCGTCGGGTGCCTCCGGCCGGCCCTTGAGGAGCGTGACGCCGGCCTTGGGCGCAATCTCCTCGGGCACGGTGTCCTCGGGCGCAATCTCCTCGGGCACGGTGTCCTCGGGCACGGTGTCCTCGGGCACGGTGTCGGCCGGGGTCGCCTTGCGCAGGGTCACGCCCGGTGCCACCACGGACTCGCCCGCCTTCAGCAGGCTGACCGGGCGGGCCGGCCGGGGCGGGGTGGGCGGCACGCCCGGCTTGACGAGGCTCACCGGGCCGCCGACGCCCACCGGAGCGGCGGGAGGGGCCGGTACCGGCCACGCGGCGACGTCGTCCTGCGGCTGCGCCGGACGCGGCAGCAGCGGTGCCGCGGGCGGCGGGAACGCGGGCACCGCGTCCGTGAGCGGCACCACGTCCGTCACCGGCGGCAGGTCGGCCACCGGGCCGTCGCCGCGCCGGGCGGTGTTGCGGAAGAACGGACGGTCCGGGGCGTGCGTGGCCAGGATGACCACGTCCGGCCGCAGCACCGAGTACACCTGTTGCCGCAGCTGCTCGGGCGCGATCACCTCGCCCGCGCCGGGCCGGCCGCCGTGCAGTGCCTCGATCAGGGCGCGGGTGAAGGTGCCGATCTGCTCCGGGTCCGGGCTGACGACGGCCCACAGCGGGATGCCCTCGCTGAGCGGCGAGACGGTGCCCTGGAGGTACGGCCAGGCGTTCTGGTCGGCGCTCAGGTCGGCGATGACCAGGGTCTGCCACTCGGCCGGGCGGTGGCTCAGCTCGGCGGCGATGGCCTGCCAGGGCAGGCCGTCCTGCCTGGCGTCGCGCAGGGTCAGCTGCAGCTGGCCGCCGCGCTTGTCGGCGACCACGTGGCCGCCCACGTGCACCAGTAGCGGCCCGGGGTGCCGGGAGGCGGCCCGCAGGTGGGCGAGGACGGTGTGCGGGTCGCTGGCGCCCGGGAGGTGGACGGCGTCCACCGCGTCGGCGGCGAGCAGGACCTGCGGCGAGACGGCGGCGAGCATCGCCGAGAGCACCGGTGCCTGGGTCGGGCCGCCCCGGCCCCAGGTGCGGCGGCCGGAGTTGCCGTACCCGCCCTCGATCACCAGGATCCGTCCGCGCGGCGCGGCACCGAGACCACCGAGCCCGCCGGCGGCCACACCCGGCATGCCACCCGGCATTCCGCCGGCGCCCGCGACCGGGAACGGCGGCGGCGTCGCCGAGGACGCCGCACCTGCGGCGGGCAGGCCGGTGAGCGTCCATCCGGTCGGCGCAACGGGTGGCGCGACAGGCGGACCGGCAAGCGGACCGGCAGGCGGACCCGCCGGAGGGGCGAGCGGCGGCGTGGGCACCTGCAGGGGCTGCTGCGCAGCCGGAGCGGGCGCGGAAGCGGGCTCCGGGACGGGAGCAGGAGCCGGCGCCGCAGTGGGCACCGGAGCCGGTACGGCCGGGGGTGCTGGCGGCGGCTCGTAGAGCGCGGCGGGCCCGGGCGGGTGCTCCTCGGACGGGACGCGCGGGGGTGGCGGTACGGCGTCCCAGGGGCCCGAGTCCGCTGCCGGGTCGGGGCCTCCGGAAACCGCTGTCGTCTCCGCCATCTCCTGGTCACCGCCCCGCCCCGCCGCCCCGCGGCGTCTGATGCCCTTGCCTGTGTGGTGCTTGCCACCACACTCCGTGCGCGCCACCCTACGAGATCCCGGCGCACCCTATCCAGGCCGGGTCGCCGATCGGCTCGTCAGGCCGCCCGTGGCGCCCGCTATCGTGCCGCCATGACCGGTACCGACCGCCCTTTGCTCTTCCTCGACGTGGACGGACCGCTGATCCCCTTCGGTTCCCCTCCCCCGGGCGGCTACCCCACCTACCGCAGCCCGTCGGGCTCCGGCGCGACGCCGGGCGGGAACCCCCTGGTGACCCGCGCCAACCCTGCGCTGGGGCCGCGCCTGCTGAGCCTTGGCTGCGACCTGGTGTGGGCGACGACCTGGCTGGAGGACGCCAACGACTGCCTGGCACCGTGGCTGGGTCTTCCGCAACTGCCCGTCGTGGACTGGCCGCTGGAGGAGCAGGACGAGCCGCGCGGCGTGCACTGGAAGACCCGCACGCTGGTGGCCCGGGCCGCCGACCGCCCGTTCGCCTGGCTGGACGACGAGATCACCGAGGCGGACCGCCGCTGGGTCGCGGCCCACTCCCCGGCCCGCGCATTCCTCCACCGGGTGAACCCCCAACGAGGCCTCACCGCAGCGGACTTCACCGCTCTGGAGACCTGGCTGCGCACCGTCTGAGCAAGAACTCCGTACACGAAATCCGCGCACGAAATCCGAGCACACTGTCCGAGCACGAACCGCCCGGTCGGCTACGGCCTCGGGTGGGGCGCGACCGCGAGGCGCTCCGCGGCGGCGGCGATGAACGCTGCGACCGCTGCCTCGAACTCGGCTTCCCGGTCCTTGAGTTCGACCGGGTCGACCGCCTCGGGCAACGCCCCCACGCACGCGAACGCGGCGTCGGCGAGCGGCTCGGGACGGCCGGACACCAGTCGCAGCCGGAACCGCGCCGTCTCGGCCAGGGCGCCCAGCCGGTCGGCCTCGGCGAGCGCCGGTCCGCAGGCGAGCGGGTCCGACCGACGCAGCCATACGGTGACGACCGCCCGCTTGAGCTCGGTCACGGCCGCGGCGAACCCGCTGTACGCGGCCAGGCATTCCTGGCGCAGCAGTTCCTCGCGTGCCCTCGCCTCGGTCCGCGCGGCGGCCAGCTGCTGGAAGAGGTGGGTGCTGAGGGCCCCCAGCAGGGTGCCGAGGACCGCGATCAGACTCCCGAGCACCGCGCTCATCCTCCTCCGCACCCCGCTCCACGGCTGCCGGCGGCGTGCCCCGGCCGCGCGGCACCGGCACCGGCACCGGCGGATGCCACGCGGCCGAGGACGGTTCCTCCCCGCAACGGAGCCCCTCAGGACCCGGCGAGCAGGTCCCGCAGCAGGGTGACGGTGTCGGAGTCGAGGTCGCGGCCGGTGCGGCGGCTGAGGGCGTCCAGCCGGTTGACGGCGCGCAGGAGCTGGTCGCGTGCGCCGGCCGAGGCGTAGGCGTAGAACAGGTCCCGGTGCAGGAGTTCGACGTCCGGGGCCACCGCGAGGCCGCGGAAGACGGCTGCCTCGGCGCTGCGGTGGTCGCCGTACTGCAGGCGGCGAGCGGCCAGTTCATGGGCGGTGTCGACGATCGCCGCGATCATGTCCTGGCGCTCGGCCTCGGCCCAGCCGTACGAGGCGGGCGGGGCCTCGGCGAACGGGGCGCCGCGGACCAGGGCGAGCGCGTGGGCCAGGGCGGCGTCGGCGGTGGCGCTGGTGCTGCGCATGCCGCGCCGGTAGAGGCTGCGGAACTCGTCCCAGTCGCAGGTGACCGCCGGGGTGAACGAGTAGCCCTCGGTGGTGTCGGTGGGCAGGAAGGCGCGGCCCTCGGGCGAGATGCCGAACCAGGCGGACAGGTCGGCGAGTTTGCCCGGCAGCGGGCTCTTGGCGTCGGCCGCGGTGGGGTGCGGGTCGAGGTGTGCGGCGCCGGGGTGCAGGTCGTGGTCGAGGGCGTGGTGGTCGGAGCCGGGGCGCAGCGCGAGGTAGACGGCGAGCTCGGTGAGCCGGGGCAGCGCGCCGGTTTCGGCGGTGCCGAGGACGCCCGCGACGTCCACCGGGCCGAGCAGCCGGATCCGGGGCGCGTTGCGGGCGGCGTGCGCCTCCGGGGACCGGAGGATGGCGAGCAGGTCGTCGCTGTCGCTGCGACCGAGTGCGGTCCGGGCGACGGGGGCGACGGCGGCGGCAGCGGAGCCGGGCTCGGAGGCGGATCCGGAGGCGGATCCGGAGGCGGGACCGGGCTCCACCCCGGGCTCGGAGGCGCCGGCTTCGGCGTCCTCGGTCTCCACCGCCTCGGCCTCGGCCTCGGTTTCGGACACGGTTGCGGTTGCGGCTACGGCTCCGGGTCCCGCCTCGACAGTCGGCTGCGGCTCCTCGACGGGCTCCGGGGTGACCGGACGCGGCACGACCGGCTGGACGGCGAGCACGGCCGTCGGAGCGGCCTCCGCCGGGGCGTCCACCGCCTCGGCAACCACCTCGCCAGTCGCCTCCTCGCCGACCCCGGCAGCGGTCCCCTCCGGCTCCTCGGCCTCCGGCGCTCCCGGCCGCCGCAGGTCCCGGGTGGCCTCGTCGCCCGCCGCCTGCCGTCCCTGCCCGTTGACCGCGAAACGCGCCGGACCGGCCGGAACCGAAGCCGGACCAGTCGGCGCCGGGGCGGGCGTCACCGGGTCCGTGCCCGCGAACGGGCTGGCCCCGGTGCCGATGGCCCGGGCGAGCAGCCGCGGGCCGGCGGCCGTGTCCGCACCGCTCTCCGGCGCACCGCTCTCCGCCGCACCGCCGGAGGCCCCGACGGCGACCAGTACCGGTACGGCGGCGGGCAGTTCGGTGGTGTCGGTGTCCTCCGGCCCGTCCAGGGTCCAGGCCGGGGCGGGGTGCTGGGTGGTGTCGTCGGCGGCCCGGAGCAGCTCGGCGACCTGGTCGTACTGCCGCGCGCTGAGCCGCTGCAGCTCGACGGTGAGGTGCAGGCCGGGGATGGCGGCCTGGCCGGTGGTCGGGAGGGTCCAGCGGGCGACCGGGCCGGTTCCGCGCTCGGGGGCGAGGGTGATGACGGCGACGCAGGTGCGCGGACGGCCGTCGAGCAGCCGGCCGAGCTCGGCGGGGATCCCGCCGCCGGGCTGCTGGGCGCAGAGCACGATCTCGGGGATCCACGACTCGTCGGCCTGGCCCCGGCTGCGGGCGTCGCGCGGGCTGGCGGCCTCGGCGGCGACCAGGGTGGCGCGGGCCTTGGCGGTGCGCGGGCCGAGGGCGGCGAGCGCGGCCTCCAGGGTGGTGTGGCGGTGCACGCGTTCGGCGGCCGGGCCGCTGATCGGCACCTCCTCGGCGAGGTCGACCAGGTGCAGGTGGAGCCGGTCGGCGAGCGGGCTGTGGGCGAGTTCGATGGCGAGGGTGCGCAGCACGTCGCGGGCGTCGTCCGGGTGGCCGGAGAGGTGGAGCAACCGGACGGCCTCCAGGTCGGCGAGGACCACCGAGCCGTCGGGCGAGGTACCGAGGGTGACCAGCGCGGGGTACGGCGCGGCGGTCTTGCGGGCCTGGGCGGCGCTGAGCATGTCGCCGGACTCGGCGCTGCACCACCAGACGTTGGCGGCGTGCGCGGCGCGGAACGGCGCGATCGGGGTGGCCGGTCCGGACAGGTGCAGCTCGACGGTGTGGCCGGGGGTGATCCGGGCGGCGACGATGGCGGGCAGGCGTTTGCCGCCGCGCACGGTGTTGCGGGCCAGGGTGCGCAGGGCGCGGTCCAGCAGTTCGAGCCCGGCCTGGTCCTGCCGGGCCATCAGCTCGTTCTCGAAGGCGGCGGCCTCGGCGGCGGGCATCGCGATGCGGTGCCGGGGGCGGCGGGCGCGCTGCTGGGTGCCGCGCTTGTGGGCGACGGTGCCGACCATGATGGCGGCAAGCAGGATGCCGACGGTGGAGGCCGTGAGGGCGACGGTGTAGTCGTCGTTGGTAGCCGGGTCGGCGTGCGCGGCGGGCGCGGGCGCCGGGGTGGGCGCGTGCGTCGGCGCCGGCGCCGGCTGCGGCGCGCCCTGCGACGGCGCGGGAGCCGGTGCAGGGGCCGGAGCGGGCGCTGGGGCCGGAGCGGGCGCGGGCACCGGAGCGGGCGCTGGGGCCGGAGCGGGCGCGGGCGTGGCGGCCGCTCCCGGCACCGTGAGCACCATCCCCGGCACCACCACGTCCGGGTTGGTCAGCTGCTCCCCGTCCGGTGCCTGCACCCCCTTGTTGGCCTCGAACAGCTTCGGCCACTCCTCCCCGTCCCCCAGCTCCCGCTGGGCGATGGCCGACAGGCTGTCCCCGGCCTGCACGGTGACGGTCCGCTGCCCGCCCGTGCCCGCGCCCGGCTCCGTCCCGGCCTGCGGCGAGGTCCCCTGTGGCGAGGTTCCCTGCGGAGTCCCCTGCGCCGTGTCGCCCGAGGGCGCGGGCGCCGGAGCGGGCGCGGGTGCCGGCGTCGGGCTCTTCGCCTCGTCCGGCTTGGCGTCCGCCGGCATCAGCAGTTCCCAGCCGGGCTGGATCGGCCGGTCGGCGTCGAAGCGGATGCCCGAATCGTCCATCACCCGCCCGTCGTTGAGCTTGGCGATCTCCATCCACCGTTCACCCGAGCCCAGTTGTCGCTCGGCGATGGACCACAGGCTGTCGGCGGGCCGGCTGTCCCGCACGGTGTACGTGGGCTGCTGCTCGGCGGCGGGTGTCAGGGCGGGCGCGGACTGCGCGGCGGGCAGGGCGGCGCGCTGCACGCCCGGGGTCAACTGGGCCTGGACGGCCGGGGTGTGGGTCAGTTCGGGCACGGCCGCGAAGGCCGAGCCGGCCACCGGCAGCAGGGCGAGCACCGAGCCGACCAGCCCGGCCGCGATCCGCTGGCTCCAGCCGAAGGCCGGGATCCGGCGGGCGATCCGGCCGCGCAGCTGGGCGGGGATCTCCAGCAGGACGGAGAGCGCGAAGCACCCCCAGGCGAGCCAGCCGACCCCCACCAGCGCCCACAGGAACAGCCGTCCGTCGTCCGGGCTGGTGAGCGCCTCGCCCACGCCGCCCGGCGCGACGTCACCCATCCCGGCGACCGCGTGGGTGCCGTACAGCAGCAGCGCGGGGACGCCGACCAGCAGGACGAGCAGGGTGACCAGCGCGGCGAGCGCGGTGATCAGGGCGCCGCCGCGGCCGCCGCCGCGCGGCGGTCGGGGCGTCGGCGCGCCGGGCCGTCGCGTGCCCCCGCCGCCTCTGTGCGTGGCTCCGGTATGCGTGGCTCCGGCCCGGCCGGTACGGGCCTGGGCGGTTCGGGCCTGGTCCTTGGCACGTGGCGCGGCCATCAGTCGGTCTCCGCTTTCTCGACTCCGTGGACGAGGGTCGCACTGCCCTTGCCCGTTACCTTCCGCTCCCCGAGGGCGCCCAGCAGGACGGGCCGGTAGTCGGCCTGCACGGTGACGGTGACGACCTTGCCGTCACCGGAGAACTCGATGCCGCCGGCCTTCAGGCCGTACAGGCCGAGGTAGGCGTCGGCGGCGTCCCGGACGTACTTCTCCTCGACCTTGAAGCCCGCCCCCTGCAGCACGGCGGCCTGGTCGAGCTGCTGTCCGCCGACCCGCGCGGCCTCCTGGGCGTAGGCGTCGGTGCGCTCGGCGACCCGCAGTCGGCCGCCCGCGTCGATCACCAGGGCGATGACGAGGACGACGTAGGCCGCGCAGATGGCGACGAAGAGGGCCACCGCGCCCCGGTCGGACCGGCGCGCCCGCGCCCGTCGCCGCAGACGGCTCACCACCCGCATCCCCTCCCCCCAATCCGCACGCTGTTCTCCCCACCGGCCCCACCGGGCGCCACTCGGTACCGTTGCGTCATCCCCCGAGCGCTCTCCGCTTGCGTCTCCCCCGCGGGGGCCGCCTCCAATCCCCCGTTTTCGCCGTGGCGGCGGCGCGCGTCGTCATGTGCCCCGGTAGCGGTCCACCACCGAGGTGAACTCGCCGACGAGGTGTTTCGTCACGGGCACTCCGGACGGCCCACCGAGCAGGTCGGCCAGTTCGACGTCGCAGACCACCGTGACCTTGACGGTCGTGACCGGACCGCCCGGCAGGTCCAGCTCACCCTTGACCACGTGGACGTCGCCGTTCCGGCAGGACACACCCTGCTGGCGCAGCGACGCGAAGGCGGAGTCCCTGGCCGGCTGGTCCATCCCGTCCACGCTGCGCTGCAGCGAGGCGGTCCGGGCGCCGGCGCGGGCGGCGGCCTCGACGCTGCCGGCCGTGGTCTGCACCCGTCCGGCGGCGATGGCCACCAGGACCAGGCCGACCACGGGCGGCACGACGATCGCCGCCTCGATCGCGACCCCGCCGCGGTCCCGCCGCCGGGGGCGCCACCGGCGCAGGCGTGAACCGGGCGGGCGCGCACCGGGCAGCCCCGGTCTCACGGCTTCACCACCGGCGGTACGAAGCGCTCGCGCGGCGCCTCGGCGAACTGCGTGACGCTGGGCGCCGAGAGCCCGGGTATCAGCAGCGGCGGCGTCAGTTCCACGGTGACCCGGATGGTCTCGGGCGTGCTGCCGTCGGTCCGCACCGTGTAGTCGTGCGCGCCCTGCCGGTCGAGGAAGTCCCGGGCCTGCCGGCGCGCCGCATCGTTCTTCACCTCGTCCGTCGCGTTCCCCTGTGCCCGCCCGGCGTCCACGCCCTCGCGGGCGGCGCTGAGCGCGACCTGCCGGTCGTACCACCACAGTGCGGCCTGGACGACGAGTAGCAGGAGCAGCAGGACGACCGGGAAGACGATGGCGAGACTGACGCTCATCGACCCCCGGTCGGCTCCGCGGCGGAGAGGACGGCGCATCACTTGGTGGCGCCGCCCGCGGCCGCGCCACCCGGCAGGTTCGGGTCCTGCTCCACCTTCTGGACGACCTTGTCCTTCAGCAGGTACAGCGCGGTCGCGACGGCGCCTGCGACGAACACCAACGCGATGATGGCGAGAGCGAGTTCGATGCTGATCGCGCCGCGGTCGCCCCGCGCCCGGGCGGCCCGCAGCCGGCCGAGCCGCAGCGTGAACAGCAGCAGGGCGAACTGCACCGGCAACAGGACGGGCCGCAGTGCCCGGCCGGCCAGCTGGGCGAGTCGTACGGTCATCGGTTCTCCCGGGGATGTGCGATGTGGTGTGGGGCGGTGTGGTGTCGGCTGCTCTGGAACGGGCGTCGGTCAGACTCGGTCGGGCTCGGTCGGGCGTCAGTTGAGCATCTGGTGGAGCGCCGGGAAGACGATCAGGACGGTCATCAGCAGCGTCAGGGCGGCCCCCGGCGCGACCATGCGCTCGCTGTCGGCGTTGGCGCGGGCGAGGTCCTCGGCGAGGAGTTCGCCGCGCAGGCCCTTGGCGCGGGCCCGCAGGGTGTCGTACACGGCGGCACCGTCGGTGCCGGACAGCCGCATGATGTCGGCCACGTCCTGCAGCGGGGTGAGTCCCAACTCCTCGGCCAGCGCGTCGAGTCCGGCCCACGGCGGGAGCCGGTCGGTGGCCGCGCGCTCCAGCGCGTCGCGGATCCGCCGGAACACCGCGCCCTGCCCGACCGCGGCGGCCCGGCGCAGCGCCTCGGCGGGGCCGCAGTCGGCGGCGCGCTCCAGCGCGACGAGTTCCAGGTAGGCGGCGAGGCCGTGCAGGTACTCGGTGCGCGCCTCCTTGGCCTCGCCGCGCACGATGGCGTCCGGAATGAACCAGAGGAGGCCGGCCAGCAGCGGCCCGGCGACCAGCGGCAGCGCGAAGGGCAGGCCGATGTCCATCAGCACGGCCATCGCGCCCAGGTAGGCGGGCAGCACCAGGCCGAGCGCGGCGAACAGCAGCTTGTGCACCATGAACCGGGCCGGGGTGCGGCCGATCAGGGCGAGTTCGCGGCGCGGGACGGAGACCCCGCGCAGGTGGACGGACCGCTCGCCGATCCGGTCGTACCAGCGCGGCCGCTCGTCCGGGTCCTGCTCGCGGTCGGCCGGGACGGCGTGCAGCCGGTCCAGCGCCTGGCGCAGGTCCGGGGCGGCGGGCCGCAGTTCGGCGACCAGCAGGGCGAGGCCGCCGGCCGCGACGGCGCCGGCCAGCACGGACCAGGGGGAGATCATCGGGCCTCCCCGAGCTGCTCGGCCGGCTCGGCCTCGGGCGTCTGCGCGCCCGTCCGCCGCCTGCTCCTGCTGCGCCGGTCCGGCGTGAGCAGCCGGGGCACCGGCGGGTGGGAGGCCAGCGCCCGCATCCAGGCGATGATCGCCACGAACAGGGCGGCGACCACGGCGAGGACCAGCTGACCGAGGAAGGTGCCGTACGGCCGGGTGTACTCGGTGTTGAAGGAGCCGACCGTGACGACCAGCACGATGATGCCCACCAGCCAGCGGATGGTGGTCCGGTGCTTGGCCCGGTCGGCCTCGATGACGCGGCGCTGACGGACCTCCTCGCGCACCGAGTCGGCCATGTCGGACAGCGTGCGGGCCAGGCCCGGTCCGCTGTCCCCGGCCCGCAGCACGAGCGCGGCGAGCACCTTGTCGGCGGTGGCGTCGGCCAGGCTGTCGGCGAAGGCGTGCAGCGCCTCCTCGGGCCGCCAGCGGGCCTGCAGCCGGGCGGCCAGCTCGCCGATCTCGTCCTCCAGGGCGGTGGGGGCGGTGCGGCGGCTGGTGACGATGGCCTGGTTCAGGCCGACGCCGAGCAGCAGCACGTCGGCGATCCGCTGGGTCCACTCGGACAGCGCTTCGAGCCGCTCGATCCGGTGGGTGTCCGCGCGGGTGGTGTCGAACAGCCAGGGCAGGCCGAAGATGGCCAGCGGCGCCAGCAGCGCGGTCAGCGGGATGCCGGTGAACAGCCAGGCCAGCGGCCCGCCGACGAGCGCCAGCGGCAGCTGGACCCGGCGCAGCCGCACCATCCGGGGCGCGGCCGCCCCGGGGGCGCCGTACCAGAACACGTGGGCGCGCCCGGCGAGCGGGTTGGTCCGCGCGGCCGCGTCCTCGTCACCGGGCTCGCTGCCGCGGGCCCAGGCCGCCAGGGCGACCAGGCCGCCCGCGACCGCCAGCCCGCACAGGGCGAACAGCAGCATCACCGCGCGCCACCGCCGATCCGCAGTTGCAGCGGGGTGGCCCAACTCCCGTACCGGGAGTCGAGCAGCCCGGCGTCGAAGCCGGCCCGGCGCAGGTCGTCCAGGCACTGCGGCGGGGTGTGCGGGACGGCCCGCGGCTCACCGAGGTCCGGCCGGGGGCCGAACACGGTGTTCAGCGCGGGACGGCCGCTCTCGCCGAGGCCGGTGACCTCCAGGACGTGGGAGACGAAGCGGTGCCGGCGGCCTCCGACGGCGGTCTCGTCGACCATGGTGACGTGCACGATGAGGTCCAGGGCGTTGGCGGTGAGCCGGTAGGCGAGCGAGTCGGTCATGTGCGAGCCGTACTCCAGGCAGAGTTCGGCGATGCGGTCGACCACCATGTGCGGGCCGCGGGCGTGCAGGGTGCACATCGAGCCGCCCTCGCCGTTGGTCATCACCCGCAGCATCGGGACGACCTCGCCGGAGCGGACCTCGCCGACGATGATGCGCGAGAGGGTCATGCGCAGCGCGGCCGGGATGAGGTCGCCGATCGTCAACTCCCCGGCCAGCCGCCCCTCGACGCGTTCGCCGTTGCCCTCGCGGGCCTCCATCGGAACGACCTGGCGGAGGTGGCCGAGGGTGTGCAGCCAGAGCTCGAACTCCGATTCCAGGGTGCCGATCCGCTCGTCCGGCGGGATCTCGGCGGCCATCGCGCGCAGCAGGCTGGTCTTGCCGACGCCCTGGGTGCCGGTGATCATCACGTTCTTCCGGGCCCGGATCGCGGCGGCCAGGAAGGCGGCCAAGGTGGTATCCAGGGTGCCGAGTTCGACCATCTCGGGCAGTGTCGCGGAGGCCACCCGGTGGCGCCGGATCGCCACGTACGGGCGGGGCGTCACCTCGGTGAGCGCCTGCAGGCGCATGCCGCCCTCCAGCCGCAGCGCGAGGGTGGGGCTGGCGGTGGACAGGCTGCGCTCGCCACCGCCGTGCTGACGGGCCAAGTCCTGCAGCAGTTCGATGAGTTCGGCGTCGCTTTCGGCCACCGGCGGGACCTGGCGCAGGGGTTGGTGCACCTTGGAGACCCAGACGTCGTCACAGCCGTTGATCAGGATGTTCTCGATCTCCGGGTCGTCCAGGTAGGGCTGGAGCCGGCCGGCCCGGAAGAGGAGGTCGAAGACGGCCTCGGCGAGGGCGCGGTCCTGCTCCCGGGTGGGCGGGATGCCGTGGGTCTGCGCGTAGGCGTCGGACCAGCGGGCGACGGCTTCCTCGATCAGCGCCCGGCCGCGCTGACGGCGGGTGGCGCGGTCCGGCTCGGAACCGGAGGCGGTGGTCAACCGGCTGATCTGCTGGTGGAGTTCGGCCGCGACCTGACGCTTGAGCTCCCGGGCGACCTGCGGGTCGACGACCGGCCGGGTGGCGGAGCCACGCACGTCCAGCGAGGGCAGCTGGGAGGGCACGGCGGTCGGCGCGGCCGAGCCGGGCACGACCGGGCCGGGGGGGACGGGGCCGGGGGCTACGGGGCCGGGGGTCACGGGCTGCGGCGCGACCGGGCCGGTCGCGGGCGTGGGCGCGGCCGTCGGCGTGGCCGTCGGCGTCGGTGCGGCCGCCGGAGCGGCCCAGGGCAGCGCGGCCGGGTCGGCCGCCGGGCGCTGGTGCAGGGGGCTACCGCGCACGGAGCACCTCCCCGGGGTTGTGCGGGTACTGCCCGTTCACCTGCACCTGATCATCCGTCACAGTCGGTTGCTGAAGCGGGTACCGGTCGTCCTGCTCGGCCCGCTGCGGCGACTGCACGTGCGCCGGGAACGGCGCCGGTGCGGCCGGCTGCGGCGCCAGCCCGGCCAGCGGCGCCACCGGACCGGTGATGATCACCGGCGGAACCGGCTGCGGCGGCGTGTACGACGGCGACTCGGCCTCCACCGGACCGTAGGGCGACTGCCCGTACCCGGCCCGGCCGTACGCGGCCTGGCTGTACGCGGGCTGGCTGTACGGAGCCTGTCCGTAGGTGGTCTGCGCGTACGTGGTCGGGGCGGGCGTCGGCACCGGCTGGGTCGGCACCGGAGGAGTGGGCACCGCCGGAGCCGGTACCGGGGTCGGCACCGCAGCCGCCACCGGAGCGCCCGCCACCGGAGCGGCCGCCGACAGCCGGGCCGGCGCCTGACCCGGCACCACCGCCGCCGAGCCCGCGCCCGGCGCGAGCCGCTGCCGCCTGCGGCGGACCAGCAGCTGCACCTCGTCCGCCGCCGACCGCGCCGTCCGCATCAGCTCGGAGCGGATGAACCGCCGGTCGGTGGTGTCGCCGCCGTCGGAGAGCACCTTCGCCGTCCGGGTGGCGTGCGGCAGCATCCCGAGCACCGGCAGCCCGAGTTCGCGCGCCACCTCCGCGCGCGTGTACGGCCCCTCGGCGACCAGCAGCAGCCCGAGCGCGTCCGAGCCGGTGCCGGCGGAGGCCAGGTCCTCGGTGAGGGCGGACAGTCGGGGCCGGATCGAGCTCAGTCCGCGCAGCGTGGTCCGGACGGTCACCGCCACCACGTCCGCCCGGCGGGCCAGCACCGCGCTCGCGCCGGTGGCGCCGGAGCGGCCGAGGTCCACGATGACGTCGTAGCCCTGCTGTTCGACGGCGTGCAGCAGTTCGGCGAGCGGCTCCCAGGTGTAGGCGAGGCCGGGGGCCTGGGTGGGGTCGGTGAGTCCGGGGAGCAGCAGGCGTTCGGCGTCGCCGTCCGGCGAGAGGTCGATCAGCTGCTCCCAGATGGTCTGCGCGAGCAGTCCGCGCCGGTCGGCCACGGCCAGGTTGCGCAGCCCGTAGACGGCTTCGACCCGGCCTTCCAGGGCGCCCGCGAGCACGGCGCCGCCGTCCGGGTCGGCCTCGACCAGCAGGATGCGCCGCCCGGGCTGAAGCGGCCAGGCCAGGAGCAGGGCCAGCGCGGTCGTGGTCGCGCCGGGCGCGCCCGGGCCGCCGACCACCGCGATCACCGCCATCAGGCGCCCCCGGTCGCGGTCGGAGCCCCGGACGCACCGGTCCCGGCCGAGGGTGCACCGGCCGGGGGCGCAGCGGCGGAAGGAGCACCGGCGGCGGGGCTGCCGCTCGGCGCCGGGCCGGGCGTGGTGCCGCCGCCCGCGCCCCCGGCCGAGGCGCCGCGCGGCGCCAGCAGCACCTGGATCCGCCCGCTCGCCACCCACTGCGCCAGCCGGGGCCCGTCCGCGGTGCCGACCGCGACATCGATCACCTGGCTGCCGTCGGTGTCCACCCGGCCGACGGTGATCACCGTCGCGGCCAGCGAGTCGGCCCGGCCGTTGTCGGGCGTGTAGACCACGACCAGTTGCACCCCGGGCTGGAGCCGGCTGGCGGGCAGCTGGCTGCGCTTGGCCGACACCCCGACCACGATCTGCCCGGGCTGCACGGTGAGGCCCTGGGCCAGGTCGCCGCTGGTGAGCATCGCGCCGCGCTTGAGGTCGGTGGCGGCCCGCATGCCGACCGCCTTCGTCCGGTCCTGGGCCGACACCGGGTGCAGCGCCGGGTCGCCCGCGATCCGGGCCACCACCAGGTCGTCCTCGGTGATCACCTGGCCCCACGGCACGTCCCGGGCGAGCGCCAGCACCGCGACCCGCTGGCCGGTGCTGTTGTAGAGGACGGCCCCGCCCAGCCCGCCGGCCGCGATCAGCGCGATCGCCATCGCCAGCACCGCCGGGCGCCGCCGCCTCGCCCGCATGGTCCGCCCGGGCGCGTGCGGCACCGCCCGCCCCCGGCCACGGCCCTTGCCCGGACCGCCGGCCTGCTCCTGCTGCTCCGGGAGCGCCACGGAGGCCCCGGCGCCCGCGGGTGTGCCGGATCCCGGCGTCGCGAATGTACGGTTCTCCACCGGGTTCCGCCCTTCCCTTGTACGTTGCCGGATCGTCAGTAGTCGAATCGCCGCCGTGCGGCGGTCAGTTGAGGACCTGCACCTCGGCGACCTTGAGCGTGAACTTCGAGGACTGCGGGATGTCGACATCGAAGACCTTGGCGTTCGGCCCGGTCACGACGACGTGGCCCTGCCAGTTCGCCGTCACGGTGCCGGCGAAGACCCCGTCCTTCTTGGTGCCCGATCCGACGGCGAACGCGTACCCGCAGTCCGGCGACGCGGCGGCGCCGTACTTCGGGTCGTACGGCGTTCCGGGCTTGTCGCAGGTCACCTCGACGCCCGTGTCGAAGGTCCAGGTCACGTTCTTCAGCACGGGCGTGACGGTGACCGAGGCTCCGGGCACCTCGAGCTTCTTCGGATCGGGCGCCCGCACGCCGTCCAGCCAGAGCCAGACCGGCGCCTTGACCACGGCCGTGCCCTTGGGTGCCACGCCGGCGGCCGGCTTCGGGAACTTCATCTCGTGGGCGAGGCTGAGACCGACGGCCGCCAGGTTCAGCACCGGCGGACCGGCCGGCGCGCTCGACTCGAACACGCTCTGGACGCCGTCCGTGCCACCGCCCGTCTGCGGGCAGATCTTCGTGTAGATCGCGCCTTCCGTGGACTTGTGCCCGTCCCACTCCGGCGCGCCCTCCGGCGGCTGGGGGTCCTGCACCCTGAAATAGCAGCCCACGTCGCTGTTGAACCAGCCGCGTTCCGGGTCGTGGCAGGCCCATTCCACCCCGTGGTAGCTGCACACCAGCGGGCCGTCGGACGAGCCGCCGCCACCGCCCGACTGGGTGGAGCCGGGATCGGGGGTCTTGCCGCCGGTGTGGACGTCCGAGCAGATCTTGTCGGGGGCGCACTGGGTGGCACCCCCGCTCGGTGGTTCGTCCGCCGACGCCACCGCCGCCGTGGACAGCAGCAACCCGGCGGACAACGGTGCGAGGATCACGAATCGCCGGGCCCGATAGCGCCTGTTCAGCATGTCCGGTCCACCTCCCGCTTGAAGTCGTAGATCAGCCAACGTGCTTGGAACCAGCGCAGGGACGCCGTCGCCAGGTAGCGGTTCAGCCGTTGGGCCGGATCCTTCGCGGCCCGCGTGACGGCATCGACACGATGCCAGTCGGTCACATCGACGCAGTCCTCGATCACGGCGGTCTGCGGATCGGCTTTGAGGTCAATGGCCTTGACCACCGCGGAATTGCGCGGCGTTCCGGTCATCACCAGTTTGGCGTCGTGAAGTTGGCGGAGTCCGACCAGGACGTCCGACAGTGCGCGTCCGGAGGAGTACGACTCCAGCGAGAATCCGTCCGAATCCGTACGGGCGAAGGCGTCGGCCTGCGCCTGCCACCAGTCCTGATAAGTCTTCAGGGCCAGTCGGCCCATCGCCCCTTCCGGTCCGTCGGTCGGCGCGATCGAGGCGTTTGACGAACCACTCGAAGGAGTTACCGGAGCCGCTCCCGCAACCGTGGGCGCCGTCGCCCCGAGGTGATCGACGGAACCGCCGGAACCACCGCTCGCACAAGCGCCGAGCAGTAACACCAGAATCGCCCCACCGACCCCAACGGCCCCAGGGCGCAACACATTTCCGCGCTGCCGCATGGCCCCACCTCGTCGCGACCGACCCGATCCGTGATCCACGGCCGCCAGAAGAATTCCGCTGTCCCGCCGGTCTTTCCGCTGGGGATCGATTCTTCGCCAACCCACCCCATCACGGCAACACCTCAGGCCCCCTGACCTTACGCGGAAGGCGGTTCCGTCGGGGCACTTTCCCGCCACAGAACGGCCAACAGTTCTTCGGAAAGCGACAATCCGGCCAATGCGCCCCGAACCGCGGCCCGATTGCGCATCAAGAGGCGTCCGCCCTGCGGCGGAACGAGCAGGCGCGCGCCCGGCGCACCCGAACTACCGGCCGACTCCCGCCCGTCCGTCAGTGCCGCCACGGCTGGCTGGAGGTCCGACGGGGCGACGGCCGCGGGGGCACCCGGAACGCCCTGGCGCAGGACGGTGGTCAGCGCCCGGCTGAACGAGCCCTCACCGCCCGGCAGTACGGCGTCCCGGCCGCGTCTGCCCGGGGCGTAGCGCCCGATCCGGCCCCACAGTGGGACGCGCGGGAAGCTCAGCAGCTCACCCGCGCTGTCCTCGCCGCCGCGCTCCAGGGCCGCCCAGGTGTCCCGGTCGGCCACCGCGTCGACCAGCAGCAGCGCCTCCTCCTGGTCGCCGTGCACCATCGCACTGACCACCCAGTCCCAGGCCAGGCCCCTGCGGTAGGCGTTGTCGGGGGTGCTGCCGCCGGTGACCAGGGCGAGCCGGCGCCCGCGCGGGTCGGCCACCAACTGGCCGACCAGGCAGACCACCAGCCAGCGGCCCGGGTGCTGGGCCGCGTCCCGGACGGCGGTGAGCATCGCGTTGGCGTCCGCGTCCGGCGCCGCCGCGGTGACCCGGCAGCCGGCCGCGCCGGTGTCGAAGCACATACCGGGCAGCACCTCGGCGAGCAGCTGGGCCCCGTCCGGCGCGAGCGCCGCACCGCCGAAGGCCCGGTCGGGCCCGCCGTCCGCCCCGATCACCACCAGATCGACCCCACCCGCCATCGGTCTCCCCCTCCTGGCCGGCCCCGGCGCACCCGGGGCCGCCGCCCGCCACTGTGGTGCGCCCGCCGAGCACTTCGCGGGCGAGCCACCGTCCGCGTCACCGCTCGCCGCACCATTCCGGTCCACGTCACCGTTCCGGTCCACGTCGCCGTTCCGGTCCACGTCGCCGTTCCGCCGCCGGGCAGGCTATCGCCCCGGGCGGCCGCCGACGGGGCTCCCGACCCGTCCGCCCAGGGACCATGGGCCCTATCGACGCCCGCGCCGACCGAGGACGATCGGACGCATGGAGCCTGAGGACCGTGTGGAGACCCTGAGCGAGGCCGAGTGCCTGCGACTGCTCAGCACCGTGCCCGTCGGGCGCGTGGTGTACACCGAGCACGCACTGCCGGCCGTCCTGCCGGTCTCCTTCGAGGTCCTGGACGGGCGGCTGGTGCTCGCCGTGCGCCGGGGAAGTACCACCGCGCGCGGGCTTGACGGCACCGTGGTCGCCTTCCAGGCCGATCTGCTGGACCCCCTCACCCGCACCGGTTGGAGCGTGCTGGTGCACGGGCGCTCCGACGTGGTGCGCGACCCCGAGCAGGTGCGGCGGGTGCTGCGTTCCGGCCTGCGGCCGTGGATCGGCGACCCGGAGCCGCTGTTCGTCGCCCTGGTGCCCGAGCTGGTCAGCGGCCGGCGGCTGTTCCCGACCGGGCAGGGCGCCCCGGGGCGCGCCGCGCTGCGGCCGTGAGCAGCTCGGCCGGGGGCTTCCGCTCGGCCTCCTGACAGATACCGGTGGGTAGGCATACGCTTCCGGCGTCCTGACCCCTCCCCGGGCCTGTCCCCCACCAGGAGCGCACCGTGACGACCTTCGCCTCCCTCGCCGAGCTGACCGCCGCCGTCGGCACCGAGCTGGGCACCAGCGAGTGGCACACCATCGAGCAGCGGCAGATCGACCTGTTCGCCGAGGCGACAGGCGACCACCAGTGGATCCACGTCGACCCGGAGCGGGCCAAGGAGAGCCAGTTCGGCTCGACCATCGCGCACGGCTACCTGACCCAGTCGATGATCCCGGTGCTGGCGAAGGAGTGCTACACCGTCGAGGGCGTGCGGATGGCGCTGAACTACGGCTCCGAGAAGGTGCGCTTCCCCGCGCCGGTGCCGGTGGGCACGGCGATCCGGGCCACCGCCGAGCTGCTCTCGGCCACCGAGGTGCCCGGCGGCGTCCAGGCCGTGGTGCGCTTCACCATCAGGAGCGAGCAGAGCGCCAAGCCGCACTGCGTCGCGGAGACGATCACCCGCTTCTACGCCTGACCGGGTGGGGCGGGTACGGCGGGTACGGCGGATACGGCGGATACGGCGGGCCGCGCCGCCGATGCCTGCCGGGTGGGGCGGATACGGCGGTCCCCCGATTGGACCGCGCCGGGCCCTCCACCAGGTCCGGACGGCCCACGGCGAGTAACCTCCGACGAGATGGTTGTCGTATCGCAGCGACCTCGGCCGCTCGCAGTGCCCCGGCCGCCGCTGCGGTGCGCGTCCCGGCACGCCTGGTAGCCGTGACCGTCCTTGGAGGAGCCGTGCCCCGCCCCGCCCCGTGGTTCTCCCGCCTCGCCGGTCTGTCCTCGCAGTTCGCCCCGCCGCCCGCGGGCCCCGCCACCGACCGAGCCGCCGAGCGCGCCGTCCCCGGACTGGCCGGGCTGCCCCGGGCCGCCTGGCACCGGGTCCGGACCGACGCGTTCGGCGCCGAACCCCGGGGCGAGCGGCTGGCCCGGATCCGCCGCTCCCCGCAGTTCGCCGACGGCGCCTTCCGCAACCCGGTGCCGACCCGCCGCCTGGTGTACGAACGCAGCCCGCTGGAGATCACCCGCGCCCAGCTGACCGGGGACAAGACCCTCCGGTTCCCGGGCGCCGCCGTACCCGTGCACCGGCTGCTCCCGGCCGACCTGGCCACACCGCCGGAGTCCGGGCTGCGGCTGACCTGGCTGGGCCACGCCACCGTGCTCGCCGAGATCGGCGGGCGGCGCGTCCTGCTCGACCCGGTCTGGGGCGAGCGCTGCTCCCCGTTCGCCTGGACCGGCCCCAAGCGGCTGCACCCGGTGCCGCTGCCGCTCTCCGAACTCGGGCCGGTGGACGTGGTCGTGGTCTCCCACGACCACTACGACCACCTGGACATGGCCACCATCCGGGCACTGATCGGGACGGAGGCCGTGTTCGCCGTACCGCTCGGGGTCGGGGCGCACCTGGAGCACTGGGGCGTGCCGGCCGAGCGGATCGTCGAGCTGGACTGGTGGGAGTCCGCCGAGGTCGCCGGACTGACCCTGACCGCCACGCCGGCCCGCCACTACTGCAGCCGCGGCCCGCGCACCAGCGCCCTGTTCCTGTGGGCCTCCTGGGTGGTGTCCGGCGGCGGGCACCGGCTCTTCCACAGCGGGGACACCGGCTACTTCCCGGGCTTCGCCGAGATCGGCCGCCGGCTCGGCCCGTTCGACGCGACGATGGTGCAGGTCGGCGCGTACAGCGACTTCTGGCCCGAGGTGCACATGACGCCCGAGGAGGGCGTGCGGGCGCACCTGGACCTGGGCGGCGAGCTGCTGCTGCCGATCCACTGGTGCACGTTCAACCTCGCGCTGCACCCCTGGGAGGAGCCCGCCGAGCGGGCGGTCGCCGCCGCCCAGGCGCTCGGCGCCCGCCTCGCGATGCCCCGGCCGGGCAAGCCCTTCGAGCCCGCCGACCCGCCCGCGCTGCGCCTGTGGTGGCGCGCCGTCACCGCCGCCCCGCGCAGCTTCGAACCTCCGGTCGTCGGCGAGCGGGAAGCCGTGGCAGGGACGGCTCCGGAGACGGCCGCGGTGCGCGAAGAGGTGACGGAGTTCAGCTGACAACTTTCAGCGGACAGAGTTCAGCGAACAGATTTCAACATCTGTTCGCTGAACGTTGTCACCGACCGAGGGGTCTGGCAGTCCCATCGGAACGACGCACGACTGAAACGTGTTCTACCACCCCCTCCGTCAAACCCCCACCCCGGCCGAGTTACCCACGTCACACCACGACACGGTTGGCTTCTGCCACTATGGCCTCGTGACCGACCTGACCGAACCGCCCGTCCGGGCCGCCCGGGACGCCCACCCGACCTCCCCGTTCGCCGAGCTGCTGGAGCTCGAGCAGCTGGACGAGAACACGTTCCGGGGCTACTGCCACGCCGGTGCCCCGATGCGCGCCTTCGGCGGCCACGTCGCCGCGCAGGCGCTCGTCGCCGCCGGGCGCACCTGCGAGGACCGGCGCCCGGTGCACTCGCTGCACGGCTACTTCCTGCTGCCGGGCACCCCGACCCGACCGATCGACTACGTGGTCGAGCGGGTGCGCGAGGGCATCTCGTACACCACCCGCCGGGTGACGGCCATGCAGAAGCGGAACGAGATCTTCTCGCTCTCCGTCTCCCTCAAGCACCCCGAGCCGGGCGGCGACCGCCGCCGCGAGATGCCGCCGCTGCCCGCCCCGGAGTCCCTGCCGGACGCCGTCGCCGAGGCCCCGGAGGAGGTCCGCAGGATGGTGGCGGCCAGCGGCGGCTTCCGCGACCTCGACGTGCGCTTCGTCCCGCCGGGGTCGCCCGGGGTGCCGCCGTCCGTCCCCGGACTGCTCCAGCAGTTCGTCTGGATGCGCACCGCCTCCCCACTTCCGGACGGCGACCCGCTGCTGCACGCCGGCGCGCTCACCTACCTGTCCGACCTCACCCTGGCCTCCACCGCCGGGCTGGACGAGCAGCCGAACTTCTTCCAACGCACCGAGCCGCCCACGCTGCTGATGGCCTCGCTGGACCACGCGATGTGGTTCCACCGCCCGTTCCGGGCCGACGAGTGGCTGCTGTTCGCCCAGCGCAGCCCGTCCTCCTCGGACGGCCGCGGCCTGGCGCTCGGCGAGTTCTACGACCGGGACGGCCGGCTGGTCGCCTCGGCCGTCCAGGAGGCGCTGATCCGCCGGCAGTCGTAGCGCCTCCGGGCCCCGGTGACCTACCGGCGAACGGAAGGCGGCCGGTCGGCGTCATACTCCTGAGCGGCCCTGGCCCGTATCATGGTGCGGGTGACCAAGGTTGACCTGTCACCACGGCCGGTGGAGGCCATGTCTCCACGTCAGCTCCAACGCCGCGAAAGCCTGATCGCGGCCGCGCTCGCCCTGGTGAACGAGATCGGCGTCGAGCGGCTGCAGATGAAGCAGGTCTGCGAGCGGTCCGGAGTCGCCCTGGGGACGGCGTACCGCTACTTCTCCTCCAAGGACCACCTCCTGGCGGCGGCGATCGCCGAGTGGCACCGCCTGCTGCTGGCCGACCTGGTGGCCGAGCTGCGCGGGCCCCGGGCCGGGCCGGGGGCCACCGACCGGGCGGTCCGGTTCGTCCGGGGCGGGATGCGGGCCTACCAGCGGCAGCCCGAACTCGCCCGGCTGCGGGTGGCCGTGGCGGCCTCCACCGATCCCTTCGCCAGCGAGGCGCTGCAAGGCATGGCCCGGGCCGACAGCACTGCCCTGCAGGCGGTGACGGCCGAAGTGCCGGCCGCGTCCAGCGACCTGGTGCGGCACATCGTCGCCCACGCCTGGCAGGGCGAGCTGACCGCCTGGGTGACCGGCCGCACCACCCTCGGGGACGCCAGACGGCGCCTGGAGGACGTGGTGCGGCTGGTGCTGACCCCGTACGAAACGCGGTACCCGGCCCCGTACGAGGTCCACTCCACCGGCTGAGCCCCGCCCGGCCCGGGGTGCGGACCACCGACCGACCCTCAGGCGGGTCGGTCGACGGGCCGGCCCCGGGGCGGGTTCAGACCACCGTCACCGGGTGGGCCACCACCGCGCCGAACAGGTAGCCCTCCCGGTTGAACGCCGCCCGCTCGGGCTGGCTGTTGCCCCGGCGGTCCGTCGCGCGGGCGCGCAGCTCGTACCGGCCGGGCCGCTCGGGGTGCCAGTCGAAGCTCCAGCGCGTCCAGTCGTCGGCGTGCGACCCGCCGTGCAGCGCGGCGCGCCGCCAGGTCCGGCCGCCGTCGGTGCTCACTTCGACCCGGCGCACCGCCGCCGCGCCGGACCACGAACGCCCGTGCAACCGGTGGCCGTGGCCGGCCTCCAGTACCGCGCCCGGGGCCAGCTCGAACGCGCTGCGGACCACCTGCGCGGAGAGCGGCTCGCTACCGCCGGGCGGGTAGTCGGGGCCGAACATCCGGTAGAAGTCGGTGTTCCACGGTGACTGGAGCGGGTGGTCGGCGACTTCGATGGTGCCGACCCACTTGATCGAGGCGATCCCCACCCAGCCGGGTACCACCAGCCGCAGCGGCGCACCGTGGTCGGGGGTCAGCGGCTCCTCGTTCATCTCGTACGCGAGCAGCGCGTCCTCCAGCGCCTTGGCGACCGGCAGCGGGCGGCGCACCGGGCCGTGGTTGACGCCGTCGACCACGTAGTCCGCGTCCAGCCCGGTCGGCAGCACGTCGACCGCCGCCCCGGTCAGCCCGGCCGCCCGCAGCACCTCCGCCAGCCGCACGCCCCGCCAGGCCGCCGAGCCGATCCCGCCGAGCGTCCACGGCGTGCCCGGGACGCACTGGCCCTGCTGACGGCGGAAGTAGTCACGGCCGTTTCCGGCGCACTCGATCACCGCGCTGATCCGGGTCGCGGGCAGCGCGCGCAGGCCTGCCAGGTCGAACTCCACCGGCCGCTCGGCCGTCGGGGCACCGCGCAGGCCGCTGCCGAACAGCCGCAGCCGCCAGGTGTCGGGGTCGATCAGCGGGGTGCCGGTGTGGTTGCGGACGAAGAACCGCTCCACCGGCACGTGCCGGCCGACGGCGGCCCCGCCCTCGGCGTCGCGCAGGGCCTCCCAGCGCATCTCGGCGTTGGTGCCGTGCGGGACGAACCACTCGGCGGGCAGCGGCTTGACGATTCCCGACGCGTCGTTGTCGGACCTGACGTGTCCCGACGCGACGTCACCGGAGCCGGGGCTTCCGGTCGTGACATCACTGAAGCTGACATCACTGAAGCTGACATTGCCGGAGCTGACATTGCCGGAGCTGACGTTTCCGGACATGGGGCCTGGGCACCTCCTCGGCGACCGCCCGGCCCGGGGCAACTCCGGCGCGGCCGACGCGGGCACGGTGAGCGCCCCGGCGGCGGAGAGCGTTCGTACGGTGTCCGAACGGCCTCCCTGGTCTCAGCGTAGGCCTTCCGGCGCGGTACGTAACCATGGCGGCGGTGGCGGGAGCGGGTTCCGGGCGTGTCGGCGGGTTGCCGTCGAACCCGCATCAGGCCCGTGCGCTTGACCTTCTCACCGGTGTGAACACCTACCGTCCTCGCTGTCGGAGGAATCACCGTCCACGAAGGAGCGAAGCCATGCCTTCCGCCCCCGCCCCGCTCGCCCGGATCGTCCAGGGTTCCGGCCCCGGCCTGCTGCTCGCCCACGGTGCCGGCGGCAGCGCCCGGGACAACTGGGGCCCGCTGCTGCCCGACCTCGCCGTCCACCGCACCGTCGTCGCCCCCGACTTCCCCGGCTCCGGCGACAGTCCGTACGAGCCCGGCCGGCTCACCCTGGACGACCTGGCCGAGCGGCTGGTCGCCGCCGCCGACGCGGAGGGCCTGGACACCTTCGACCTGGCCGGCTACTCGCTCGGCGCCGCCGTCGCCGTCCGGATCACCACCCGCCACCCCGAGCGGGTCCGCTCACTGCTGCTGCTCGCGGGCGTGGCCGGCGGCTCGGCGCGGATGCGGATCCTCTCCGAGCTGATCGTCGACCTCGAGGAGCGGCCCGACGACCTGGCCCGGCTGGTACTCGCCGTCACGTTCGCCGGGTCCTGGGTGGACGCCCTGCCCGCCGAACAGCTCGCGGGGCTGGGGGAGGCGCTCAAGTCCCCGCAGCCGGCCGGTTTCCGGCAGCAGTTCCGGCTCGCCGGCGAGGCCGACGTGCGCGCGGAGCTGGCGGCGATAGCCGTGCCGGCCCTGGTCGTCGGCACCGCCGAGGACATGCTCGTCCCGCCGTCCCAGCACCGCCTGCTGGCCGAGGGCATCCCCGGCGCGCGCTTCGCCCAACTCGCCACCGGCCACCTGCCGATGGTCGAGGCGCTGCCCGAACTGCGCGACGTGGTACTGGAGTTCGTCAAGGGCCTCGGAAAGGACTGAACGGGCGGGGGCGGCGGCGGGAACACCCCGGCCGGCTGCGACGTTCGGCCGATCATGCGCATCGGAGAACTCGCCCGCCTGACCGGGGTGTCCACCCGGCTGCTCCGCTACTACGAGGAGCAGGGCCTGCTCCGGCCCGCCCGCACGACGGCCGGCTACCGCGAGTACGGCGAGCAGGACACCGTACGGGTGCGGCAGGTCCGCAGCCTGCTCGCGGCCGGTCTGAGCACCCGGGTCATCGCCGAGCTGCTGCCGTGCGCCGCCGGCCCGGTCCCCGTCCTGGAGGCCTGCCCGAACCTGCTCGCCACCCTGCGCGGCGAACTCGCCGACCTGGACGCCCGGATCGACGACCTCACCCGCAGCCGCCGGGCGCTCTCCCACTACCTCACGACCGCGCACGATCCGGCCGAGGAGCTCGCCGCCTGACGGGACGCAGGCCCGCACCCGCCGCCTCCCCGGCGCGCCCTCCCGCCGCTCGCGGAACCGACTGGACACAGTGCGACATACAGATCGAATCCCGTATGTCGAGAGGTCCGTCCGATGAGCAGCCAGCCACCGCAGCCCGGCCAGCGCGTGAAGGAGCCCGACGAACCCGCCGCGACCCTCCCCACCGACCGGGCGGTCTTCGGCATCAACGCGGTCCTGGTGCTCGGCTCGGCGACCAGCCTCGGCCTCGGCGCGCTGCAGGTCGCCGACGGCCTCGGGTACGTCACCTCCGTCGCAACACCCAGAACGCCCAGCTGGTCATCATCGGCTCGTGAAGGAGCTCCGCGAGGACCCGGCCGCCGGCCCCTCCCGCTTCCACCCGGCGCACGGCCTGCGGGACGCCGTCCGGGTCGCCGTCCGGGTCGCCGTCGGCGATCAGACCACACCGCGCTGACCTGCGCGTACGCCCCGCTCCCGACGAGTGGGGCGTACGCGGCCAACCGACGCCCAACCCCCCTCCGGACTTCACCCGCGCGTACCGACCGTTCACGCCGCCCTGGAAACCTCCCTGTCATGAACGCCAGCCCTCAGGCGCCCTACCAGGAACCGCGCTTCCCCCTCCCCAAGCGGCACCGCCGCCTGCTCGCCTGCACCGCCGTCCTCGCCTCCATCGCCCTCGGCACCCTGGGCGTCGGCGCCACCGTGGAAACCGTCGACCACGGCCCTCTCGCCAGCGCGACCGCCAGCAAATAGCCGCACCCACCCCTCTCCATCCAGCACCGCCGTCCCGCATCCGGACGCGGTGCTTTTGCTTTCCCCGTCCCGAGACGGACACGGCGGCAGCACACCCGCCGTTCGCCGCGGGGGCGGGGCACGGGCGGGATGCGGCGGTGGGACGCGGGGGCAGGAGATGCAGGAGGTCGGACGCGGCGCAGGGCGCTACGCCCGCTGTTCGGTGCGGGGGCCCGGTGGGGGCGGGACGAAGGGGCCGGGGCGGGAGTGGCGGCCGGTGCCGGGGGTGGGGCGGAGGTCCGGGGCGGGGGCGAAGCGGGCGGCGTGGGGACGCAGGTGCCAGGTCGGGGGGCGCTTGAGCTGGGGGGTGGGGGTGATCAGGCCGAGGCGGTGGAGGAGGTCCAGGGCGTCGCGGCGCAGGGCGGTGCGGTCGGAGAGGTAGCGGGCCGGGAGGCCGTACTCGTCGGCGATGTCGCCGAGGACGCCGTCTATCAGCGCGTCGGCGATCGGGACGTCGCCCTCGGTGGTCTCGCCGGGCAGCGGGCGGACCTCCTCGACCAGGCGCTCGACCAGCAGCACGCTGGCCTGGGCGAGGGTGCCGGCGCCAGGGAGGGCGACATCGGTGAGTTCGGCGGCCGGGTCGAGCAGGGCGACGCCCTCGGCGCGCAGTTCGGCCTCCAGGCCGAGGAATTCGGCGAGCGCGGCGGGACCGCTGAGCCGGTGCTCGTGCAGCCAGGCTCGGCGGTCCTCGGGGAGGTCGGCGGCGAGGACGGCGGGCGTCTCGGCGAGGAGGCGGCGCACGGCGGTGGCGGGCTCGGCCTCGGCGGCACGGCGGATGAGGTCGGCGGCGTCGTCGGCGAGGGCGGGCGGGCCGGCCGGGACGGCGCGGGCGAGTTCGCGATCCACGGTCAGCACGAAGGTGTCGTCGGCGGGGTCGCCCGGCGGATCGCCGAGCACCTGCCACTCGGCCAGCGTGGCGAGCGCCATGTCGAGGTCGGCCGGGTCGGCGGTCAGCCCGGGCGCGGCGGCGCGCATCGCGTCGAGCAGCCGCCGGTACTCGAGTTGCTCAGGCGCGTCGACCAACAGGGCCAGGGCGAGAGCGAGTTGGGCGTAGCCACCGGGGGTGAACGGCGCGCCGGTGACGGGGTGTTCGAGGCGGCGGGCGGTGCCGGGGCCAAGGCCGGCCTTGCAGAGCCGGGCGTGCCAGGGCCCGACCTCGAGGCGGTAGCCGAGCAGGGTGTCGAAGCGCTCGGCGAGCCAGTCGCGGTGACGCCGGATCAGCGGGAAGCCGTCGGCGTGCGGGCCGGAGGCGGTGACCAGCGGGTGGGCGAGCAGCAGCCGGGCGGCGATCCGGCGCTCGGCGGCGGGAAGCTCCTCGCCGGAACGATCCTGCGCGACCGTGACCGCGAGCGGCGGCGGACACGCACTCGCGGCGGTCTCCGGCATCGCCCGGGTGCGCTCGGGCTTGCGGTGCCTGCCGGGCCCGCCCGGCTTGGCGCCTGACCGGACGACGGGCAGCGCGGCGGAGTCCCGCCGGGCGCGGCGCAGTCCGCCGTCGGCGCGGGCCTCTCGGGTACGCGCGGACGCGAGGCCGTGGGCGGTGGGGCCGTGCCACCAGCTGACGTCGGGGTCGGCGGGCTCGGCGGGCGCGCCGAGGTGGCGGGCGGGGTAGAGGCCGAAGGAGGCGGTGCAGAGGTCGTCGGCGGTGCCGGGGGCGGCGGCCGCGAACCAGTGGGCCAGCCGCAGCAGCCCCGGGTCGGGCGAGAGGACCGCGCCGGGCGGGGCACCGGCGGCCTGCGCGTCGTCAGTGACGGCTGCGGGAGCGGTCCCGGGCGCCACGTCGGCCGCATCGGCGCCATCGACCGCATCGACCGCGTCAACGACACCGACGGAATCGACGGCATCGGCCCGCGCGGCTTCGCGTACGGCGAGGACGGCGGCGGCGGTTCCCCGACCTGCCCCGCCCGTACGTCCGTCCGGCCTGCCGGCGGCCACCCGGGTGGCGCCGACCGCGTACTCCTGCTGATCCATGTCGGGGTCCAGCGTAGACGGTGCCCGGGTCACCCGGTGGCAGCAACCGCCCTCCTGAGGAAGTCTCCGCAAGAGCGCTCGAATCGGCCGCCCGCCCTCCGCTCCGAGTCCTCCCGCCACCCCTCGACTCCCCAGCCACCCCGTCACCCGCCGGGCGCCGTCCGGGTTACGCACTGGTAACCCGCCCTTCCGCCGCTTGTTCGGCTCCCTTAGGGTCGGTGCGGATCCCCCCACCGCCCGACCGTCGGAGGCCGCGCCAGCATGAGCATTCGTACGACCACCCGTGCCGTCCTCGGCGCGCGCCTGCGTTCGGCCACCGGCCTGCTGGGCGGCTTCGCGGCCACCTCGGCAACGCATCTGGGCTCGATCCTGTCCGGCGCGTCGGTACTGCAGAACGCCACCAAGCCGGCGCTGATGCCGCTGCTGGCCGCGCACAGCGTGGCGGCGGCCAGGACCGCCGAGCGGGAGGCGCCCAAGCTGCTGGCGCCGGCGCTGCTGCTGAGCGCGGGCGGCGACGTACTGCTCCAGCTGAAGAACGACCCCGCGTTCCTCGCCGGCATGGGCTCCTTCGCGGCGGCGCACGTCTGCTACGTGACGATGTTCGTCCAGCGTGGCGCGCTCACCGACCGCCGTCGGGCCCTGGTGGTCGCGGCCGCGTACGCGACGGCCTGGGTGGCGCTGGTGGGCCGGCTCTGGCCGGACCTCGGGGACCTGCGGGTCCCGGTGGCCGGCTACAGCCTGCTGCTCGCCTCGACGGCCGTCACCTCGGCCGGGCTGGGCCGGCGGACCGGGTTGGGCGGGGCACTGTTCCTGCTCTCCGACACGCTGATCGCCACCAAGCTGGCGAAGTGGCGGGAGCTGCCGGGGCATCAGTTCTGGATCATGGCGACCTATGTGCTGGCCCAGTACCTGCTGGCGAGCGGCCTGCTCGCGCACGAGGACGGGCTCACGCGGGAGACGGGGCTCACGCAGGAGCCCGGGTTCGCGTGGCAGGGCCCGCAGGGGCAGCAGGCCTGACAGGGCGCCGCGCCGCCGGACCCGTCAGGGTCCGGCGGCGCGGCGCTGCGGCGCGAAGGGGGTGAGGGCCGTCAGGCACCGCGCCTCCGAAGCAGCCAGAAGCCGCCGACACCTCCCGCGACCAGCGCGAGACCGCCGGCCAGCTCCGCCGGGTCCTCCACGACCGAGCCGCCGAGGCCGGTCTGCACGGCACCGTGCGGGGCGACCTGCTGGCTGCCGGCGCCGGACTGCCCGAGCGAGCCGGCCCACTCCCCCGCCGCCTTGCCCCAGTCGCCGAGGCTCTTGTCGGGAGTGGTGGTGGCGGCGACGGTGGTGACCGTCACGGTGGTGGAGAAGGCGCCGCCGTCCGGGCAGGTGCCGTCGACCTTGCTGTCCCCGGAGTGCTGGGAGGCCAGCCGGGCGGAGCCGGTGTGCTTGCCGTCGGAGCCCAGGGTGAGGGTCGCCGGGCCGCCCTCGAAGGCGGCGGAGCGGGCGGTGATGGTCTTGGCGTCGGGCTTGTCCGACTTCTCGCAGGAGACCGTGACCGTCACGGTCTGGCCCGGTGCGGCCTGGGACGGGCTGACCGAGGCCGCGCCGTCCCTGGCGGAAGCGAGGGGGGCCGTCAGGCCGGTCAGCGCCGTCGCGCCGATCAGGGCGGCGGCGGCCGTACGCAAGGGGCGCATGCCGGAACCTCCGGGATTCTCGGGCGCAGCCGGGGACTCCCATGTCCACGTAGTCGATCAACTGCACCCGGTCATTCACCGACGGTAGGCACGCGCCCCGCGATCAGCCAGCGCTCAGGACCGTTCGGGTTACGGCCCGCCTACCCGGGGTCACCGGCGACGGGCTCCCGGGCACGGCTCGGCGGCTGACTCATCCGGTGCCACTCAGCCGGCTGACTCATCCGCGCGGCTCACAGGTCGAGGTCCACCACGACCGGCGCGTGGTCCGAGGTGCCCTTGCCCTTGCGGGCCTCGCGGTCGACGTAGCTGTCGGTGACGGCGTCGGCGAAGGCCTTGTTGGCGTAGGTGAGGTCGATCCGCATGCCCCGGTTCTTGGGGAAGGCCAGCTGGCGGTAGTCCCAGTAGGTGTAGGGGTGGTCGTACTTCAGCGGGCGCGGCACCACGTCCTGCAGGCCGATCTCGCCGAGGGCCTCCAGCGCGGCGCGCTCGACCGGGGTGACGTGGGTGAGGCCCTCGAAGGCGGCGACGTCGAAGACGTCCTCGTCGGCCGGGGCGATGTTGAAGTCGCCGAGGACGGCGAACGGACGGGGGCCGGCGGCGTCCTCGACGGAGGCCTTGCGCAGCGCCTCCAGCCACTCCAGCTTGTAGTGGTAGTGCGCGTGGCCGACCTCGCGGCCGTTGGGCACGTAGACCGACCAGACCCGGACCGGGCCGCAGGTGGCGGCGATGGCGCGCGGCTCGACATCGGGCAGCAGGGCGCCGTCGGCGAGGTAGCCGGGCTGGCCGGGCAGGTCGCGCACGACGTCCTCCAGGCCGAGCCGGGAGACGATGGCGACGCCGTTCCACCGGCCGGTGCCGTGCGCGGCCGTCTCGTAGCCGAGCTCGCGGACCTCGTCGTACGGGAAGGCGTCGGCCGCGCACTTGAGCTCCTGGAGGCAGAGCACGTCGGGCTTGGCGCTCTCCAGCCACTCCAGGAGCTTGGGCAGCCGCGCGGTGACGGAGTTGATGTTCCAGGTGGCGATGCGGACGGTCACGGCGGGCGGCCTTCCCGGTGGTTCGGTACGGACGGAGGTACGGACGGAGGTACTGGCGGAGGTACGGACGGGGCGGGCCGACCCTCGTGAGGGAGGCCCACCCCGAACATACCGCCCGCCACTGACAATCCGGACGGCTCAGCACACGGGCGCCGACCCGGTCAGCACACGGGCGCCGACCGGGTCAGCGTGCGGACCGGACCACCGCCGCCGCGCCGCCGCCGCGCCGCACGGGTTCGGCGGCGGCCACCCAGCGTCCGTCCGGCAGCCGTTCCACGCCGGTGGCGGCGCCGATCTCGGCCACACCGGTGAAGGCGTGTCCGAGTGCCTCCAACTCGGCCCGCTCGGGCAGTGCCAGGAAGGCGGGCTCGGCCTGGGTCGCGGCGGTGTTGCGCTGACTGGCGCGCGGCGCGGCGATCGCCTGTTCCAGGCTCAGGCCGCGGTCCAGCCGTCCGAGCAGCACCTGCAGCGTGGTGGTGATGATGGTCGCGCCACCGGGGCTGCCGGTGGCGAGGAAGGGCTCGCCGTCGCGCAGCACGACGGTCGGGGACATCGAGGAGCGCGGCCGCTTGCCCGGGCCCGGCAGGTTGGGGTCGGGAACGCCGGGGGCGAGCGGGGCGAAGTCGAAGTCGGTCAGCTCGTTGTTGAGCAGGAAGCCCCGGCCGGGAACGGTGATTCCGCTGCCGCCGGTCTGCTCGATGGTGAGCGTGTAGGAGACGATGTTGCCCCAGCGGTCGGCGACCGTCAGGTGGGTGGTGTTGGGGCCCTCGTACGGCTCGGCGACGGCCTGGCCGGTGTCGGCGCAGTCCGCCGGGTGGCGCGGGTCGCCGGAGGCGAGCGGGCTGGTGAGCGCGTGGTCGGGGCTGATCAGGCAGGCCCGGGAGGCGGCGTAGCGCTCGGAGAGCAGTTGCTTGGTGGGCACGTCGACGGCGGCCGGGTCGCCGACCCAGCGGTTGCGGTCGGCGAAGGAGATCCGGGAGGCCTCCAGGAAGTGGTGGTAGTACTGCGTGCTGCTGTAGGCGGAGACGTCGCCGCCGTCCTCCAGGATGTTGAGCGCCTCGCCGACGGTGGTGCCGCCGGAGCTGGAGGGGGCCATCGAGTAGACGTCGTAGGCGCCGTGGGCGACGTGGGTGGGCGCCTGGTCGCGGACCCGGTAGGCGGCGAGGTCGGCGGTGTCGACGCTGCCGGGGCGGGCGTTGCGGCCGGAGGCCGGGTCGACCGGCGGGTGCTGCAGGGTGTTGACGATGTCCTCGGCCAACGTGCCCCGGTAGAAGGCCTTCACGCCGTCCTTGGCGAGCAGCCGGTAGGTCGCGGCGAGGTCCGGGTTGCGCAGGACGCTGCCGACCTCGGGGGGCTTGCCGCCGGGCAGGTACAGCTTGGCGGTGGCCGGGAAGTCCTTGAACCTGGCCTGGTTGTCGGCGGTCTGGCTGCGGAAGGTGTCGTCCACGACGAAGCCGCTGTCGGCGATCCGCTCGGCGGGTTCGAGGGTCTGGGCGAGCGAGCGGGTGCCCCACTGGCGGAGTGCGGCGTCCCAGGTGGCCGGGGTGCCGGGGACGCCCACGGAGAGGCCGCTGGTGACGGCGTCGGCGAAGGGCAGCGGTTTGCCGTCCTCCAGGAACAGCCCGGCGTCGGCGCCGCGGGCGGCGGTCTCGCGGCCGTCGATGGTGTGCACCCGACCGGTGGCGTGGTCGTAGTAGACGAAGTACCCGCCGCCGCCGATGCCGGAGGAGTACGGCTCGGTGACCCCGAGGGCCGCCGCGGCGGCGACCGCCGCGTCCACGGCGTTGCCGCCCTTGCGCAGTACCTCGATCCCGGCGGCGGTGGCGTCCGCGTCGACGGTGGCCACCGCTCCGCCCCAGCCCACCGCCTCGGGCGCCTTCGGTGGCGGGGCCGCGGCCCCGGCCGGCAGCGCGGTGGACCAGATCAGTGCGGTGCTGAGCAGCAGTGGTGGTGCCAGACGGGTCAGAACCCTCATCCGAGCCCTCCTGAGTCGACGTCAACTCAGTTGTTCCACAGGCGGGGATGATCCGACAACCACACCATGCTGCTACCGGCGGGTAGTTGACGGGGCAGCGGAGAAGGATCCGGCTTCCGGCCTTTCGGCAGGTCACATTCCGGATGCGATCGTGGTCGATGAGATGAACAGTCGTTCATGCGACGGATAGGTTGCGCGGGAGCCTCACGACTTCCTCACAAAAAGGACCAGCCCCCTCCGTGTATCCGGCCCCGGCATCCCCGCACCCTGTCGCCGCCCCCGCCCGACGCCCCTGGTGGCAGCGGCGCGGCGTGCACATCGCCAGCTTCCTCGTCTTCCCGTTCGCGGCGTTCCTGATCGCGTGGAGCCGGCCGAGGGCGCTCTGGAAGAAACTCCTCAGCACCGCGGTGGCCGCGGTCTGCTGCCTGGCCTGGATCGGCGCCTTGACCGACCCCAAGCCCGCTTCGCACACCCCCGCCCCGGCCGCGGCCACCGCAACGGCGATGGCGACGGCCGAACCGACCCCCACCACGGCCTCGCCCCCGGCCACCCCGACGCCGACGCCGACGCCGACGCCCACGGAGACGCCGTCCGCCGCCCCGACACCCACGCCCGCCGCCACCGTCCAGCAGCCCGGGACCGCCGCCCCTGCCCCGAAGCCCCCGAAGTCCGACCCGCCTGCCGCAACCCGACCGGCCGACGGCGGGTCCTCCACCACCGGCGGCACCTCGACCGGCGGGGGGTCGGCCACCGGCGGCGGCAGCAGCAGCGGTGGCGGTTCCTCGAGCAGCGGCGGATCCGGCACGGGCGGCAGCGCCGGAACCGTGCACCCGGGCTCGTTCTGTTCCCCGGCCGGCGCCACCGGCGTCACCAGCAAGGGCACGCCGATGGTCTGCGGCGCCGGCAGCGACGGCCGCGACCGCTGGAAGGCCGCGGGCTGACACCGCAGAGCGAACAACTGCCAAGCGACAGCCGACAGCCGACAGAGTTCAGAAGACAGATGACAAAATCTGTTCGCTGAACTCTGTCGGCTGAAAGTTGTGCCCCCCTTACAGTGCGGTGCGCTCCACCCGGCGCCGCTTGATGGTGCGGAAGCGCCGGGCGACCTGGCGGGCGAGGTCGGCTGCGCCGACCAGGCCGGCGTCGTTGCCGAGGGCGGCGTGCACGATGGCGGCCTCGGGCCGGAAGCCGCGGCCGGTGAGGGTGCGGCGGAAGGTGTCGCGGGCCGGGCCGAGCAGCAGGTCGCCGGCCTCGGAGACGCCGCCGCCGATGACGAAGCGGCCCGGGTCCAGCCCTGCGGCCAGGTTGGCGATGCCGACGCCCAGCCAGGTGCCGACCTCGTACAGCAGCTCGATGGCGATCGGGTCGCCCTCCTGCGCGGCCTCGGTGACCAGCGGGCCGGTGATGCCCTCGACCGTCCCGCCCGCCCGGGCCAGCAGCGGCTGCACGACCGGGGATTCCTCGGCGACCAGCTCACGCGCGTCGCGCACCAGCGCGTTGCCGGAGGAGTACTGCTCCCAGCAGCCGCGGTTGCCGCACGGGCAGCGGTGGCCGCCGGGCAGGACCTGCATGTGCCCGAACTCGCCCGCCAGCCCGTACTTGCCGCGGTCGACGTAGCCGTCGCGCACCACGGCGCCGCCGATGCCGGTGCCCAGGGTGAGCATCACCATGTGGTCCTCGCCGCGCCCGGCGCCGAAGCGCCACTCGGCCCAGGCGGCCGCGTTGGCGTCGTTCTCCACGATCACCGGGAAGCGCAGCCGCGCACTGAGCACCTCCCGGAGCGGCTCGTTGCGCCAGTTGAGGTGCGGGGCGAACAGCACCCGGGAGCGGTCGGCGTCGACCCAGCCGGCCGCGCCGATGCCGACCGCGTGGACGTCGTGCCGGTCGGCGAGCTGCAGCACCAGCTCGACGATGACGTCCTCGACCACCTTCGGACTCTTGCTCTTGTCCGGTGTGTCGGTGCGCAGCTTCTCCAGCACCTTGCCCTCGCCGTCGACCACCCCGGCGACCACCTTGGTGCCGCCGATGTCGACGCCGATGGTGGGCAGTCGCAGTATCCCCGCGGGCAGGGCGCGGCGGCGGCGTTCGGCGCGCGGGCCGAGGCCGAGCAGGGTGGGCAGGACGGGCGGCCGGCTGCTGCCTTGAGGGCTGGTCACGACTGCGGGGGCTCCTCACGGGAGACGGGTGCGGAGGGACGGGCCAGCTCGTGTGACAGCTCGGCGAGGTCGGAGCCGCCGGCCATCTCGGTGGTGAGCTGTTCCAGGCTGATCTCGGCGCGCGGGTGGCTGCCCGCCATCCGGCCGCGCTTGAGCAGGGTGAAGTGGTCGCCGACCAGGTACGCGTGGTGCGGGTTGTGGGTGATGAGCACGACTCCGAGTCCGGCGTCGCGGGCGGCGGTGACGTACTTGAGCACCACCCCGGACTGCTTGACACCGAGCGCTGCGGTGGGCTCGTCCAGGATCAGTGCCTTGGCGCCGAAGTGCACCGCGCGGGCGATCGCCACGCACTGGCGCTGGCCGCCGGACAGGGTGCCGATGGGCCGGTCGACGTCGTGCAGGTCGATGCCCATCTTGGCGAGCGCCTCGCGGGTGGTGGCACGCATGCTCTCGGCGTCCAGCCGCAGGCCGCCCCAGCGGCGCATGCCCTGTTCGGAGCCGAGGAAGAAGTTGCGCCAGACCGGCATCAGCGGGACGACGGCGAGGTCCTGGTAGACGGTGGCGATGCCGCGGTCCAGGGCCTGGCGCGGGGAGTCCAGGCGGACCTCCTCGCCGCCGACGGTGTAGCTGCCCTCGTCGTGCCGGTGCAGCCCCGAGATGATCTTGATCAGGGTGGACTTGCCGGCGCCGTTGTCGCCGAGCACGCAGCTGATCTCGCCGGCCCGCAGGGTCAGCGAGACGTCCTGGAGGGCCCGGACGGTGCCGTAGCTCTTGCCGACGCCCTCGAGGGAGAGGAGTTCCTCGTTCATCGGAACCTCGCTCATCGGAACCTCGGTCCTCGAATCCCCGGTGCTCATCGCGGCCCCCGCTCGGCCCGGTGCTTGACGTAGGCGTTCAGCAGCGCGGCCAGCAGCAGCATCGCGCCGAGGAAGAACTTGAACCAGTCCGGGTTCCACTGGGCGTAGATGATGCCCTTGCTGGCCATGCCGAAGATCAGCGCGCCGAGCGCGGAGCCGACCACCGAGCCGTAGCCGCCGGTGATCAGGCAGCCGCCGATGACGGCCGCGACGATGTAGATCAGCTCGTTGCCGACGCCCTCGCCGGACTGCACGGTGTCGAAGGAGAACAGCAGGTGCTGGCCGAGCACCCAGGCGCCGAAGCCGACGCCCAGGTAGAGGAGGGTCTTGGTCCGGGCGACCGGCACGCCGACGGCGCGGGCGGCTTCCGCGTCACCGCCGACGGCGAAGATCCAGTTGCCGAAGCGGGTGCGCAGCAGCACCCAGCTGCCCACCACCAGCAGGCCGAGCCACCACCAGACGGTCGCCTTGATCGTCAGCCCGCCGACCGTGACCTCGGAGGCGAACAGTCGGCGGCAGGTCTCGAAGCCCTCCATGTCGGCGATCGACTTGGTGGAGACGGTGCCGGAGATCGCCTTGGTGACGCCCAGGTTGGCGCCGGTCAGCATCAGGAACGTGCCGAGGGTGACGATGAAGCTGGGCAGCTTGGTGCGGCCGAGCATCCAGCCGTTGAACCAGCCGATGGCCAGCGTGGTCGCGAGCGAGACCAGCACACCGACCCAGGTCACCGCGGTGAACTGGTAGGAGACCATCGAGGAGGTCAGCGCGGCGGTGGTGACCATCACACCGGCCGAGAGGTCGAACTCGCCGCCGATCATCAGCAGCGAGACCGGCACCGCCATGATCCCGATGGTGGACGCCGCGTAGAGCACGGTGCCCAGCGAGGAGAGCCGCAGGAAGGGCTCGGCGACGGCGGCGAAGACCACGAAGACCGCGACGGCGGCGATCAGCGAACCCAGCTCCGGGCGGGCGAGGAGCCGCCGCAGGGCCGCCGGACGGTCCTGGACGAGGCCGTCCTGGGCGAGGAGGTCCGAGCTCACCGGGTCCCCCTCGCCACGTACTCGGCGAGCGCGTCGGCGTTGTCCTTGGTCAGGATCTGCGGGCCGGTCTCGACCGGCTTGCCGCCGCCGAGCATGTCCAGGTTGGACTTGTAGAGCCAGAGCAGGTCGACGCCCTCGTAGCCCTGGAGGTAGGGCTGCTGGTCGACGGCGAAGCCGACGCTGCCGGACTTGAGCCCGGCCACCACCTGCGGGCCGAGGTCGAAGGTGTCCAGCTCCGCCGGGCGGTGGGTGTCCTGGATGGCCTGCAGCCCGGTGGCGGCCATCGAGCCGGAGAGGGTGAGCACGGTGTCGATGGCCGGGTCGGCCTGGAGCTTGGCGGAGATCGCGGCGCGGGCGTCGGGCATGTCGACGCCGTTGACGTAGAGCACCTGGAAGGACCCGCCGGCCTTGGACTGGGCGCCGGAGCAGCGCTGCTCCTGGCCGACGTTGCCCTGCTCGTGGATGACGCAGAGCACGTTCTTGCGGCCGCGGCCGGCCAGCTCGGTACCGGCCGCCTGGCCGGCGGTGGACTCGTCCTGGCCGATGTGGGTGAGCGCGCCGAACTTCTGCGAGTAGTCCTGGCCGGAGTTGACGGTGATCACGGGGATGCCCGCCGCCTTGGCCTTGGCGAGGACGTCGGCCATGGCGTCGCCCTTGGCGAGCGTGACCAGCAGGCCGTCGACCTTCTGGTCGATGGCGGCCTGGACGAGCTGGACCTGGTTCTGGGTCTGCGCGTCGTTCGAGTACAGGAAGGTGATGTTGTCCTTGGCCGCGGCCTGCTCGGCGCCCTTGCGCACGGTGTCCCAGAAGGCGTCGCCGGGGCCGGAGTGGGTCACCATGGCGACCTTCCAGCGCGGGGTGGTGACGGCACTGCCGGCCGCGGTCGCGGCCTTGGCGCGGGCCTCCTCGGCGCGTCTGCCTCCGGTACTGCTGCATCCGGCCGCGGTGACCGCGAGGGCCAGGACGGCGCACACGGGCCAGAGGCGTCGGGACGGGCGAAAGCGGGTGATGCTCATCCCCATAGTCTCCCTGGCGGGGTCTCGCGCATTCGCACCGCCTCGCCCGGCGGCGCGAACGCCCCGGGAGGTAAGGTGCCGCGGGGGACCTTTCCTGGAAGTTCGCTGAACATCTGGCCCGGACGACCTCCGTCCGAGTGACAGACTGGGCGCCGATCCGAAGGGGGATCATCACGAGAACGTGATGTTCCTCTCAGGTTCCGCACAGATTCGGACGGCAACCGATCACCGGTTATCGGCCGTCTGATGCCATTGACGTGCGTTCGGGCGAATGGGACCCGGGCGGCGAGCGACCCGGATACGAGAACTTGATGGAACTGACAGGTACGCCATTCTTCATCCTCACCGTCATCCTTGTGCCGGTGTCCATCACAGTGGCGTTGCTGTTCTGGGGGAAGGTCGGCGGCCCTCAGCCGGTGAAGACCCTCACCCGGATCGTCATGATCATGTTCTGCCAGATCACGGCCGTCCTGATGGTCTTCGTGATGGTCAACAACGCCAACCTGATCTACGGCAACTGGGACGACCTGCTCGGCACCGGCAACCACGTCCGCGCGGTGCCCCCGGTGCCCCCGGCGGACGGGGCCGGCAACCCGGGCGGTGACGCCGCCAAGGAGGCGCCGAAGGTCAAGCAGAGCTTCGGCGGCGTGAACGACCCGGCGGTCCCCAACGACGTGCAGAAGACCGAGCTCAAGGGCCAGGTCTCCGGCGTCGACGGCGAGGTGCTGGTCTGGCTGCCGCCGCAGTACAACGAGCCGGCGTACAAGGACAAGAAGTTCCCCGTGGTCGAGCTGATCCCGGGCTTCCCGGGCTCCTCCTCCACCTGGTACGGCACGCTCAAGGTCTCCGAGCAGCTCAAGCCGCTGATGCAGCAGGGCAAGGTCGCCCCGTTCATCCTGGTCTCGCCGCGCACCCTGCTGCTCGGCAGCAACCAGGACGCCGGCTGCACCGACATCCCCGGGAAGGTCAACGCCGACGCCTGGATCACCCGGGACGTCCCGCAGATGGTGCTGGACAACTTCCGCGCCGACCCGTCCGCCGACCGCTGGGCGATCGCCGGCTACTCGGCCGGCGCGCACTGCGCGGCCAAGCTGTCGCTGGCCCACCCCAACCGGTACCGGGCCGCCATCGCGATGTCCGGCTACAACGACCCCGCGAACGAGAAGGACTCGCTGGTCGGCAAGGACCCCAAGCTGCGCGAGGCCAACAACCCGGTCACCATCCTGAAGTCCGCCCCGCAGCCGCCGAAGGTCGCCATGCTCGTCAGCGGCTCGAAGGGCGACGGCTACGAGGACGGCGAGGCCATCCGCGCCGCCGCCAAGGCCCCGACCACCGTCCAGGTCGAGGAGGGCACCGGCCCGCACACCACCGAGCAGTGGAAGAAGGCGGTCCCGAGCGCCTTCCAGTGGCTGACCTCGATCATCCCGGCGCAGTAGCCGACCCGGGTACCCCGGTACGACGAGGGCCCGCCGCGATCACGTCGCGGCGGGCCCTTCCGTTTGCCTGAGGCCGTGTGCCACCGTACGTCGAAGCCCCCGTGCCGGAGCCCGCCGGCCGAACGACCCGTCAGGCCAGTTCGAGCGCCAGGTAGAAGTCCACCCGGTCCTCCAGCCGGGAGAGGTCACGCCCGGTCAGCTCCTCGATCCGGCCGATCCGGTAGCGCAGGGTGTTCACGTGGACGTGCAGCTGCGCGGCGCAGCGGGTCCAGGAGCCGTCCGAGCGCAGGAAGGCCTCCAGGGTGCGGACCAGGTCCGCCTGGTGCTCGATGTCGTACGCGATCACCTTGTCGAGCAGCCTGCTGCGGAAAGCGCGGCGGACCTCGTCCGGGACGGCGGCCAGCAGCAGGACGTGCGAGGCGAGTTCCTCGGGGCCCGCGACGCAGACCCGGCCGACCCGGGAGGCGGCGATCCGGCGGGCGTGCCGGGCCTCCTCCAGGGCGCCGCGCAGGCCGCCGGCCTCGGAGGCGGGGGCGGAGACGCCGAGGGTGATCCGGCCCTCGGAGCCGAGCCCGGCCTCCAGCGGGGCGAGCAGGTCGCGCATGGTGTCGGCGGGCACCGGGCTGTCCAGGGCGGGCAGCACCACGACGGCGCCGTTGCCCGTCCCGGCGACCAGGGCGCGGTCGCTGGTGACGCCGAGCGCCTCCTCCAGGACGGCCCGGACGGCGCCCTCGGGCAGGCCGGTGCCCTCGGCGCTGATCACCAGCCAGGAGCCTTCCTCGGCCCGGGTCTTGGGCTCGGGGAGCTCGTAGCGGGCGGCCATCGCCGAGGAGGCGTACAGGGTGCGGCTGATCTCGGCCGGGTCGGCGTCGCGGCGCAGCAGGGCGAGCACCTCGTCGGCGAGGCGGCGGCGCAGCCGGCGGCCCTCGTCGCGGCGGTGGCGCTCGGCGGCGACCAGGCGGGCCAGGTTCTCGGCGAGCTGCTGGCGCTTGGTGGTCCACTCGGTGATGTCGCCGGCCACCGCGAGCATCCAGTCGGCGAGCGACACCTCTTGCTCGGCGGAGGCCACGGCGGGCAGCAGGGAGTAGGAGCCGGCGGCCAGGCGGGCCCGGTGCGGGGGGCGGCGGCGCTGGCGCTGGGCGGCGAGGTGGGCGCGGACCAGCTGGTCGCGGTCCTCGGCGGAGAGCCGGTCGGCGGGGCCGGCGATCACCGCACCGGTGGGGGCGAGCACCCAGCAGTCCAGGTCGAGGTCGCCGCCGAGCAGGTCGAGCACCGCGTCCAGGCCGCCGCCGCCGGCCGCCGAGACCAGCAGCCGGTGCCGGTCGACGAGGGCGGCGAGGTCGGCGGCGCGGTCGGCGGAGACCTGGCGGCCGATGAACTCGGTGACGGTGCCGAAGGCGATGTCGTCGGGGACGGCCAGCAGCGGCATCCGGTGCCGGCGGCAGGCCTCGACCAGGTCCGCGGGCACCGGGCCGACCTCGGCCTCGCCGGCCGCGAGGGCGACCGCGCCGCCGGCCGCGAGGGTCCGCACGAAGCGCTCGGAGTCGGCCGGGACGGTGCGCCAGAGCATGCCGGTGAGCACCAGTTCGCCACCGTGGAGGTAGCGGCCGGGGTCCTGCAGGTCCGTGGTCATCACGCCGCTGACCTGCCGGTCCAGCTCTTCCTCGGCCGCGAGCAGGCGCAGTCTCGGGGCGCCGGGGGCGAGCAGGTCACGAACGCGCATCCGCGGACTCCTTGGGGGACGGGATCGGGGGCCGGATCGGGGCCGGATCAGGGGGCTGAACCGGGGGTCTGAATCGGGGGGCTGAATCGGGGCTGGGCGGGGCCGGATCGGGGAAACGGAGGGGTGGGGGGTGACCGGTCCTTCGGTCCGGGGGTCACAGTGTGCCCGAACATCCGTGCTCGGCGTTACGCACCAGCGGGCGCTCGAATCACGGGGCCGTAGCCCGTCCGTCACGGCCGGATTACGGTCGTAGGTAGCACTCGGCGGAGACCTGGGCTGCGAAATTCTGCTCCTTAGAGGAACGTACAGGATGCCGGGCGGGACCACAGCCGGGGCTTCATGCCATCGGTGACTGCCAGTGGGCCGCGTCACAGGAGTTCACTGGGCGACACGCCGCCGGACACCCGGCAGGCGACGACTTGAGGAGACACCCGCATGGAGTTCCTTCGGCCCGCCACCTGGGACGAGGCACTCGCGGCGAAGGCTGAGTACCCGACCGCGCTGCCCATCTCGGGTGGTACGGACGTCATGGTCGAGATGAACTTCGACGTGCACCGGCCATCCGCGATTCTCGACCTGAACCGCATCACCGAGCTCACCGAATGGTCCAACGACGGCAGCGTCGTCAAGCTCGGCGCCTCGGTCCCGTACACCCGGATCATCGACGAGCTGTCCGGGCCGCTGCCCGGGCTCGCCCTGGCGGCCCACACCGTCGGCTCGCCGCAGATCCGCAACCGCGGCGGGGTCGGCGGCAACCTCGGCGGGGCCTCCCCGGCCGGTGACGCGCACCCCGCGCTGCTGGCGGCCGGGCGGGACGTGTTCGTGGAGGCGGCCTCGGTGCGCGGCACCCGGATGATCCCGATCGACGAGTTCTACCTCGGCGTGAAGCGCAACAGTCTGGCGGCCGACGAGCTGATCCGGGCGGTGCACATCCCGGTGGCGGACGGCCCGCAGCAGTTCTCGAAGATCGGCACCCGCAACGCCATGGTGATCGCGGTCTGCGCGTTCGGCTTCGCCCTCCACCCGAAGAACGGGACCGTCGGCACCGGGATCGGTTCGGCTGCCCCCACGCCGCGCCGCGCCGTCGAGGCCGAGGAGTACCTGCAGGGCGTGCTCGCCGAGCGCGGGCTCTGGGAGTCCGGCGACCTGCTGGGCGCCGAGGTGATCCAGCGGTTCGGCGAGCTGGTGAAGGCCGCGGCCTCGCCGATCGACGACGTCCGGGGCACCGCCGACTACCGGCGCCACTCCCTGGCCGTGATGGCCCGCCGCACCCTCACCTGGTGTTGGAACGACTACAGCAAGCAGATCAGGAGTGCGGCATGAGGGTCACTTTCACCGCCAACGGCAAGCCGGTCGAGGCCGACGACGTGTGGGAGGGCGAGAGCCTGCTCTACGTGCTGCGCGAGCGGGTCGGCCTGCCGGGCTCGAAGAACGCCTGCGAGCAGGGCGAGTGCGGCTCCTGCACGGTCTACCTGGACGGCGTCCCGGTCTGCTCCTGCCTGGTCGCGGCCGGCCAGGTGCAGGACCGCGAAGTCCGCACGGTCGAGGGGCTGAGCGAGGAGAACGGCGAACTGGGCCTGGTCCAGCAGGCGTTCATCGACGCCGGCGCCGTCCAGTGCGGCTTCTGCACCCCCGGCCTGCTGGTGCAGACCGACGCCCTGCTGGAGCGCGACGCCCAGCCGAGCGACAACGACATCCGCGAGGCCCTGTCCGGCAACCTGTGCCGCTGCACCGGCTACGAGAAGATCATGGACGCGGTGCGGCTCGCCTCGGCCCGCAAGTGCTCCGGAAAGGCCGTGACGGAATGAGCGCTCGTACGATCCAGGGCCAGAAGAACCTGCAGAACATCAACCAGGCGTCCAAGGACGGCATCGGCGGCTCGCCGCTGCGCCCGGACGGCAACCTGAAGGTCAAGGGCGAGTTCGCCTACTCGTCGGACATGTGGCACGAGGACATGCTGTGGGGTATGGCGCTGCGCTCGCCGCACCCCCGCGCCAACATCCTCTCGGTGGACATCTCCGAGGCGCTCAAGGTGCCCGGCGTGTACGCGGTGCTGACCCACGAGGACATCCCCGGCGCCAAGTACTACGGACTGGAGATCAAGGACCAGCCGGCCCTGGCCATCGACAAGATCCGGTACCACGGCGAGGCGATCGCGCTGGTCGCCGCCGACCACCCGGAGACCGCCCGCCGCGCGGTGAAGAAGATCGTGGTCGAGTACGAGGTGCTCACCCCGATCGTCACCGAGGAGCAGTGCCTCGACCCGCAGACGCACGGCTACGTCCACGAGCCGCACGAGTACAAGTCGCACGCCTACGGCAACATCTGCCACGAGCAGAAGCTGGTCTCCGGCCTCGGCGTGACGGACGAGGTACGGGCGCTGGCGGACGTCATCGTCAGCGGCGACTACGAGGTCGGCATGCAGGACCAGGCCTTCCTCGGCCCCGAGTCCGGCCTGGCGGTGCCCGCCGAGGACGGCGGCATCGACCTCTACATCGCCACCCAGTGGCTGCACGTGGACCGCGAGCAGATGGCCCCGGTGCTCGACCTGCCCGAGGAGAAGGTCCGGCTGACGCTGGCCGGCGTCGGCGGCGCCTTCGGCGGCCGCGAGGACATCTCGATGCAGATCCACGCCTGCCTGCTGGCCCAGCACACCGGCAAGCCGGTCAAGATCGTCTACGCCCGGGACGAGTCCTTCTACGGCCACGTGCACCGCCACCCGGCGAGGATGCACTACGAGCACGGTGCCACCCGCGACGGCAAGCTGGTCTTCGCCGACTGCCGGATCGTGCTGGACGGCGGCGCGTACGCCTCCGCCTCCCCGGCCGTGGTCGGCAACGCGGCCTCGCTCGGGCACGGCCCGTACGTGATCCCGAACGTCAAGATGCACGCCATCGCGCTCTACAGCAACAACCCGTCCTGCGGGGCGATGCGCGGCTTCGGCGCGGTGCAGGCCGCGTTCGGCTACGAGTCGCAGATGGACAAGCTGGCGGTCGAACTGGGCATGGACCCGGTGGAGTTGAGGCAGCTGAACGCGATGTCGGAGGGCGACTTCATGCCCACCGGCCAGCAGATCGACTCGCCCGCACCGGTGGCCGACCTGCTGCGCCGGGCCAAGGAGATGCCGCTGCCGCCGCCGCTGGACACCGAGCACCTGGACGTGCGCCAGCTGCCGGGCGCGCTGTCCAACACCTCGCACGGCGAGGGGATCGTACGCGGCGTCGGCTACTCCGTCGGCATCAAGAACGTCGGCTTCTCCGAGGGCTTCGACGACTACTCCACCGCCCGGGTGAGGCTCGAGGTGATCGGCGGCGAGCCGGTCGCCATGGTGCACACCGCGATGGCCGAGGTCGGCCAGGGCGGCGTCACCGTGCACGCCCAGATCGCCCGCACCGAGCTCGGCGTCGAGCAGGTCACCATCCACCCGGCCAACACCGAGGTGGGATCGGCCGGTTCGACCTCGGCCTCGCGCCAGACGTACATGACCGGCGGCGCGGTGAAGCTGGCCGCCGAGGCGGTCCGGCGGGAGCTGATCGAGAAGGGCCGCCGGCGCTACGGCTGGGCCCACAAGGACATCACGCTGGCCGGCGGCAAGGTCGTCTCGGAGAGCGCCGGCGTCCTGGTCTCCATGGTGGACGTGCTCGGCGACGAGGCCATCGACCTCACCCGCGAGCACCACCACCGGCCCACCCAGGCCTTCGACAAGGAGACCGGCCAGGGCTTCGGCCACGTCCAGTACACCTTCTGCGCCAACCGCGCGGTGGTGGACGTGGACGTGGAGCTGGGCCTGGTCAAGGTGGTCGAGCTCACCGCCGTCCAGGACGTCGGCAAGGCGCTCAACCCGCTCTCCGTGGTCGGCCAGATCCAGGGCGGCTGCACCCAGGCGCTCGGCCTCGCCGTGATGGAGGAGATCATCGTGCGGGACGGCAAGGTCCGCAACGCCTCCTTCACCGACTACCTGATCCCCACCATCCTGGACACCCCGCCGATCCCGGTGGAGATCCTCGAACTTCCCGACCCCAACGCGCCGTACGGGCTGCGCGGGGTCGGCGAGGCGCCGACCGTCTCGGCGACGCCGTCCATCGTGGCCGCCATCCGCAACGCCACCGGTCTCGCGCTCACCCGGATCCCGGTCCGGCCGGAGCACCTGACCACCGAACAGCCCGGCTGACCCCGGCGGTTCACGCTTCCCCGGGGCGGCGACAGTCTTCCCCGCCGCCCCGGGGGCACCACCCCCACACCCGCTGCCCCGCCCTCGCCGGGGTTGCGCAGCGGTGCGCACCACCACCCTCAAATGCACCGTGGGCACTCCCCCCTTTCGAGTGCCCCCACAGTGAGTCGATACGTCCCCCTATGCCGCTCATGCGCCGGTAGTCAGGTCGGCTCGCCCACCCCAACCCCCTTTGACACTTGGGAGTGGACATGCCCAGGATCCCCACGGAACCCGGCACCACCGAAGACAGACCCACCGAGGACGACACCCACCCGTCGACCCCGGACCCACGCCCGAAGAGCGCGCTGGACGCCTACTTCAAGATCTCGGCCCGGGGCTCGACGCTCGCCAACGAACTGCGCGGTGGTCTCACCACCTTCATGGCGATGGCGTACATCATCCTGCTCAACCCGCTCATCCTGAGCGGCGCGGACGTCACCGGCGTCAAGCTGGACCACGCGGCACTGACCACCGCCACCGCGCTGGCGGCGGCCGTCACCACCATCCTGATGGGCGTCGTCGGCAACGTACCGCTCGCCCTCGCCGCGGGCCTCTCGGTCTCCGGCGCGGTCTCCGCGCTGGTCGTCCCCCACACCACCTGGGCGCAGGCCATGGGCCTGTGCGTGATCTACGGCCTGCTGATCGTGCTGCTGGTGGTCTCCGGGCTGCGCGAGAAGATCATGAACGGCATCCCACTGCCGCTCAAGCACGCCATCACCATCGGCATCGGCCTGTTCGTCACCGTGATCGGCCTCTACAAGGCCGGGTTCATGCACACCGGCGGCCCCACCCCGCTGTCGCTCGGCCCGACCGGAGAGCTGGCCGGCTGGCCGGTCCTGATCTTCTGCCTCACGCTACTGGCGATCTTCGTGCTGATGGCCCGCGGCATCCGCGGCGCGATCCTGATCGGCATCGCCGGCGGCACCGTGCTCGCGGTGATCGTCAACAAGGTCGCGGACGTGCCCGCCACCGCCTGGAAGAACTCCGTCCCGGTGTGGCCCGGCAGTCCCGTCTCCGCGCCCGACTTCGGCCTCTTCGGCCACGTCGACCTGTTCGGCGCCTTCGGCGGCAAGGGCATGGGCGCGATCAGCGCCTCGGTCGCGGTGTTCACCCTGGTGCTGGCCGGCTTCTTCGACGCGATGGCCACCATCATCGGCGTCGGCACCGAGGCCGGACTCGCCGACAAACAGGGCCGGATGCCCGGGCTGTCCAAGGCCCTGTTCATCGACGGCGCCGGCGGCGCGGTCGGCGGCCTGGCAGGCGCCTCCGGGCAGACCGTCTTCGTCGAATCGGCGACCGGCGTCGGCGACGGCGCCCGGACCGGGCTCGCCTCCGCCGTCACCGGCGCAATGTTCGCCCTGATGCTCTTCTTCTCGCCGATCGCCGGCATCGTCCCGGTCGAGGTGGCCTCCGCCGCCCTGGTCGTGATCGGCTCGATGATGATGAGCCAGGCCCGGCACATCGACTGGTCCGACCGCGAGGTGGCCATCCCGGCCTTCCTCACCTGCACGCTGATGCCGTTCACGTACAGCATCACCGCGGGCGTCGCGGCCGGCGTCATCTCGTACACGGTCATCAAGGCCGGGGTCGGACGCTGGCGCGAACCCGGGGTCCTGATGTGGATCCTCACCGGCGTGTTCGTCCTGTACTTCGCGCTCACGCCGATCAAGTCCTGGCTCGGCGTGCACTAGCCGGACCCGGGGGGTCGCTACCGCCCCCTCCCTGCGACACCGCCGCCGTACGGGATCGTTTCCCGTACGGCGGCGTCCCCGCTACTGTCGAAACCGTGTAAGGAGCCTCCGCCATGCAGGACATCGCCGAACAGCTGCAGGCCTGGCACGCGGCCGGGCGCGCCTTCGCCGTGGCCACCGTGGTCGGCGTCTCCGGCAGCGCTCCCCGCGACCCCGGCGCGGCGCTCGCCGTCGACGCGCACGGCGAGGCGATCGGCAGCGTCTCCGGCGGCTGCGTCGAAGGCGCGGTGTACGAGCTGTGCCAGGCCGCGATCGAGAGCGGCGAGCCGGTCCTGGAACGCTTCGGGTACAGCGACGAGGACGCCTTCGCGGTCGGGTTGACCTGCGGCGGGATCCTCGACGTGTTCGTCCAGCCGGTCGTGCCGGGGGCCGACGCCGGGCTCGACACGGGAATCGCGCACATCGCCGCCGGCACGCCCGTGGCACTGGTGCGGGTCATCGCCGGGCCGGGCGGACTCCTCGGCGCCACCCTCGCCGTCACCGCCGACGACGCCACCGGAGCACTCTCCGTGAAGCCGTCCACCGTCGGCGGACTGGAACGGGCGATCATCGCCGAGTCGCGGGCCATGCTGGAGGCCGGACGCACCGGCCGGCTCGTCCTCGGCCTGGACGGACGCCCCTGCGACGAACACGAGCAGGGCACCGTCACCTGCTTCGTCGAGTCCTACGTGCCCGCGCCGCGGATGCTCGTGTTCGGGGCGATCGACTTCGCGGCCGCGGTCGTACGGATCGGCAAGTTCCTCGGCTACCGCGTCACCGTCTGCGACGCCCGGCCCGTCTTCGCCACCACCCGCCGCTTCCCCGAGGCCGACGAGGTCGTGGTCGACTGGCCGCACCGCTACCTGGACTCCCAACTCGGCCGGATCGACGGACGCACCGTGCTCTGCGTGCTCACCCACGACGCCAAGTTCGACATCCCCCTGCTGGAACGCGCCCTGCGGCTGCCGGTCGGCTACGTCGGCGCGATGGGCTCGCGCCGCACCCACCGGGACCGCCAGGCCAAGCTGCGCGACGCCGGGCTCACCGAGACCGAACTCGCCCGGCTGCGCTCCCCCATCGGCCTCGACCTCGGCTCGCGCACCCCCGAGGAGACCGCGGTCTCCGTCGCCGCCGAGATCATCGCCCACGGCCGCGGCGGCAGCTGCCTGCCACTGAGCACCGGAGACGGGCCGATCCACCACGACGTGTCCGCCGTTTCGGAGGAACCGGCCGGAAGCGGTTCACCGCACGCGGCGTGACCGCCTCACCGCACCACGCGGTAGGCCTCGAAGACCTCGGCGGAGTGCCACTCACCGGACCCCGAGCGGGCGACCTGATCAGTCGGACAGCACCAGCCTGACGCCGAACCCCACCACCACCACACCGGTCACCCGGTCCATCAGCCTGCGCGCGGCCGGCCGGCGCAGCCAACCGCGCAGCACCCGGGCGAAGCCCACCAGGATCGTCGACCAGAGCAGGCCCTCCACGACGTGGACGCAGGTCAGCGCCACGCCGGCGGCGAAGTGCGGCACGCCGGCCGGGATGAACTGCGGCAGCACGGCCACGTAGAAGACCCCGACCTTGGGGTTCAGCAGATTGGTCAGCGTGCCCCGCCGCCAGCCGTGCCCGAACCCGCCCTCCTCCGGCTCCTCCTCGGCCGCCTGGGCACCCCGGTCGCGCAGCATCCCGATGCCCATCCACACCAGGTACGCGGCGCCCGCCCAGCGCAGCACCTCGTACGCCAGCTGCGAGGCGGTCAGCAGCGCCGTCACCCCGGCCGAGGTCAGCGTCCCCCAGATCAGCGTCCCGGTCTGGATCCCGAGCACGACCCCCCACGCCTGCCGCCGCCGCCCCAACGCGGACGTCCGCAGGACCAGCGCGGTGTCGAGCCCCGGCGTCAGCGTGAGCAGCCCCACGACGAGGGCGAAGGACCACAGGGCGGTTGTCATCTCCATGGGCCTGGATGCTCTCACAGGCCCATGGACGGCCGCCTGGCCCGTTCCGGCGACGTTCCCCGGTCAGGTGACGTGGAGGCGGTCAGGTGACGTTGAGCCGGGCGGCGAGGCGGAGGAGGCCGGGGCTGAGGCGGGAGAGGAAGCGGGCGGCCTTGGCCTCGGGGGTGACGGGGACGACGGGCTTGCCGGTGCGGACGGCGGCGAGGATGGCGGTGGCGACCTTCTCCGGGGGGAAGCCGCGGCGGGCGTAGAGCTTGGCGGCGCGGGCCCGCTTGGCGCTCTGTTCGGCGACGGTGGTGGCGGAGAAGGTGGAGGTGCGGGTGATGTTGGTGTTGACGATGCCCGGGCAGATGGTGGACACCCCGATGCCGTGGCCCACGAACTCGGCGCGCAGGCAGTCGGAGAGCATGAACACCGCGGCCTTGCTGGTGGCGTAGGCGGTGAGCGCCTTGGAGGGCAGGTAGGCGGCGGCCGAGGAGATGTTGACGATGTGGCCGCCCTGGCCGCGGTCGGCCATCAGGGTGCCGAAGGCGCGGCAACCGTGGATCACGCCCCAGAGGTTGACGTCCAGGACGCGCTGCCACTCCTTCTCGGTGGTCTGCAGGAACGTCCCGGAGTGACCGATTCCGGCGTTGTTGACCACCACGTCGGGCACCCCGTGCTCGGCGGCGACGGCCCGCGCGAAGGCGTCCACCGCCGCGCCGTCGGAGACGTCCACCCGGTAGGCGTGCGCCGCCGGGCCGATCAGCGAGGCGAGTTCGGCGGTGCGCTCGGCGGCGGCGAGGTCCAGGTCGCAGACCACCACCCGGGCGCCCTCCTCGGCGAAGGCCAGCGCGGTGGCCCGACCGATGCCGCTGCCGCCGCCGGTGACGACCACCAAGCGGCCGTCGTCCAGGGCGGGTTGGGCCTGACCGGCCTGTCCGGCCTGGTCCGCCCGGCCGGCCTGCGCGGCCTGCGCGGCCTCGATGCGGGCGGTGAACTGGCGGATCATGCCGGCCACGGTGGCTCCCTTCTCCAGCAGTGCCGACCAGTGGCCGGCGTGCAGCGTCCTGCGGGTCAGCTTGGGCACCCAGCGCTCCAGGCCCTCGGAGAGGTAGGTGCCGACGTAGCGGTCCCGGGTGAGGGTGATCAGCTGGACCGGCACCTCGGTCGGCCGCTCACGCGGACGGCCCATGGTGGGGCGGAAGTTGGCCCGGTAGAGCTCGATGCCGCGCACCGCGTCGCGGCGCAGGGTGCGCTGCGGGTGGTCGGCGCGCGGGGTGACGTGCTCCAGGTCGCGCAGCACCCGCGGCCAGGCCCGGGCGAGGCCGAGGCGCCAGACGCCGGGGGCGAGGTAGGGCAGGTGGAAGGCGGTGATGTACCAGGAGTGCAGGCCCTGGTGGAGCAGCTGCTTCAGGTGGCGGGGGGTGGGGCGGCGCAGCCGGTGGCGCAGCCAGTACCCCATGTGGTCCAGGCTGGGGCCGGACATCGTGGTGTACGACGCGATCCGGTGCTCGGCGCCGGGCGCGGTGACGGCCTCCCAGGACTGGACCGAGCCCCAGTCGTGGGCGACCAGGTGGACCGGGCGGTCCGGGCTGACCGCGTCGGCGACGGCGAACAGGTCCTCGGCCAGCCGCTCCAGCCGGTAGCCGTCGCGGTCCTCCGGGACGCCGGACTCGCCGGCGCCGCGCACGTCGTAGCGGACCACGTGGTGGTCGCGGGCGAGGTCGGCGGCGATGTCGTCCCAGACGGTGTGGGTGTCGGGGTAGCCGTGGACGAGGAGGACGGTGGGGGCGTCCGGGTCGCCCTGCTCGAAGACGGCGAGCGGCAGGCCGCCGGAGTGGACGGTCCGGCGGCGGGTGGGGGTCGTCATCGGGTGGCCTCCAGGGCGGTCGGCTCGGCAGTCTTCTCGAGGGTGGTGGCCTCGGTGGCCGTGGTGGCCGCCGTGACCGTGGTGGCCTCGGTGGCCGTGGTGGCCTCGGTGTTCCAGCGGCGGACGTGGGGCAGGTCGTCGTCGAGCCAGTAGGCGTCGTCCTCGGTGACCACCAGCAGTTCCTCGAACTTGATACCCACACCGCGGAAGCCGATGTGCGGCTCGACCGCCCACAGGCCCGGGGTGGGCGCGTGCCGGGACGACCGGCCGTCCGCCCAGAGCGGTGAACGGCCGTGCAGCCGCTCGGAGATGAGCTCGCGGCCGAGGGTCTGCAGGGTGCGCACGCCGAAGCCGAAGACGTTCACCCCGGCCGGTCCTCGGGTGACGGTGCGGGTGACCTGGTGGCCGATCACCCGGCCCGGGTAGACCTGGTGGCGGTTGTCGTAGCCGTGCGCGGCGAGCTGCGCGTCCACCGCCGCGTACACCTCGTCGAGGGGCTTGCGGGCCCGCACCTCCGCGAGGATGAGCCCGCGGTAGACCTCGAGGTCGGCGGCGAGCTTGTCCCAGACCCGGTTCTCGCCCACCTTGCCGCCGTAGCCGATGTCGGCGGTGTAGCCGTCCACGACGGGGGCGCAGTCCAGGACGTACGGCATGCCCTCCTCGAGGCGCCGGTTTCCGGCGAAGAACTGCAGCGGGGTGTGGAAGTGCCGGAACGCCGTACGGTCGCCGAACCAGGCGAAGGGGACGTGGAAGAAGTCCTGCACCCCGGCGGCGACCAGGCGGCGGCGCAGCTCGGCGGTGGCCTGCCGCTCGGTGACGCCGGGCTCGATCCAGGCGGCGACCTGCTCGGCACAGTGGTAGGCGAGTTGCTGGGTCTCACGGAAGCGGGCGAGGTCGCGCTCGGTGTAGCGGAAGGCGGGGGTCGCTTTCGCCATGGCAAGGGCTCCTTCTAGAGGTCGAGCACGAGGGTCTCACCCTCGGCGGCCCGGGAGACACAGGGCAGCAGGGCGCCGTCGGCGCGCTGCTCGGGGGTGAGGCGGCGGTCCCGGTGGTCGGGCGCGCCGGCCAGCACACGGACCTCGCAGGTGCCGCAGAAGCCCTGGTGGCAGGAGTACGGGAGGTCCGGGCGGGCCTCGCGCAGCACGTCCAGGGCGGACCGGTCGGCGGGGACGTCGAGGGTCGGGCCGTCGGCGCCGACGCGGACGGCGAAGGGCGCGCCGTCGGTGACCGGGGCGGCACCGAAGCGCTCGAAGTGCAGGGCGGTGGCCTGGGATCCGTCCAGGGCCCGCTGCACGGCGGCGAGCATCGGGGCCGGGCCGCAGCAGTAGACGGCGGCGCCGCGCGGGGCGTGGGCGAGCAGGTCGGCGCCGGTGGGCACGCCGCCGTGCTCGTCGTCGGTGCGCAGCACCAGCCGGTGCGGGTCGAGGGCGCGCAGCTCGTCCGCGTACGGGAGGGTGTCGGCGCTGCGGCCGACGTGCACCAGGCGCCAGTCCAGGCCGTGCCGCTGCGCCTCGCGGGCCATCGGGAGCAGCGGGGTGATGCCGATGCCGCCGGCCAGCAGGAGGACGGCGGGCTCGGCGCAGAAGGCGAAGCCGTTGCGCGGTCGGCGGGCGGTGAGGCGGGCGCCGGGGTGCAGGGTGTCGTGGATCTCGACGGACCCGCCGCCGCCCTCGGGCAGCCGCCGGACGGCGATGCGGTAGGCCGCGCGGTCGGCCGGGTCGCCGCTGAGGGAGTAGTGGCGCTCGCGGCCGGAGGGCAGGGCGAGACGCAGGTGGGCGCCGGGCTGCCAGGCCGGCAGCGGGCCGCCGGAGGGGTCGGCGAGCTGCAACTCGACGACGTCAGCGGCGAGTTCACGCCGAGCGGTGACCACCAGCTGGAGCGGCGGGAGGGGGCGGCTGTACGGGCGGCGGGGGTTGCGCCGCAGCAGGGGGCCGCCGAGGGCCGGGGAGTAGCGGTCGCCGAAGGCCGTGAGCCGGCGCATGAAGGCGTCGGCGCGCGGGCGGCCGTAGAGGTCGGGAGGCGGGGTGAGCTGGTCCATCCGGCGGGGTCCTTGGCGTCGGGAGAGGAGGGCGGGTGACAGCTGACGGATTCGGGCTTCGGACTTCGGCGAACGGACGACGGATGACAACCGACGGATGACAGCAGACAGATAACAGATGACGTCTTCTGTCTGCTGAAATCCGTTCGCCCAACCCCGTCCGCCGAAGCCCGTCGACCGTCAGCCGCTCGCGGCGGCCGCGCGGGCGGCCGGGGAGGTGGCGAGGTAGCCCAGCGCCTGGCTGGAGGAGCCCTCCTGGGTCGGGTGGTAGCCCGGCCGCAGGTACCGAAGCCCGGAGCGGAGGGACCCGAGCGGGTCCGGCAGCAGGCCGCGCTTCGCGATCCGCCCGGCCTCGCGCCAGCTGGGCTTGAGCCGCCCCGCCAGGGTCGGGTCGGCGGCCAACAGGAAGCGTGCGCCGCGCACCCAGAGGTGGACCAGCAGCGGCCCGGACACCGCCATCCCGCGGATCCGCCGGAGGTAGCCCGGGTCCAGGTGGACCATCAGGTCGAAGGCGACGCTGCGGTGCTCGACCTCCTCGGCACCGTGCCAGCGCAGCAGGTCGAGCATCGTCGGGTCGGCCTTGGCCCGGTCCAGGCCCGGGGAGTTGAGGATCCAGTTGCCGAGGAAGGCAGTGAAGTGCTCGATGGCCGCGACGAAGGCGACCCGCTCGATGACGTTCTCCCGCCGCCGCGCCGGCGTCAGCCCCGGCTTGTCGCCCAGGACCCGCCGGAACAGCCAGGAGACCTGCCGGACGTACGGCCGCGGGTCGAGCCCCTGGCCGAGCAGGTGGTCGAGGACCTCCTGGTGCGCCTCGGCGTGGATGGCCTCCTGGCCGATGAACCCGAGGACCTCCTCGCGCAGTTGCTCGTCCCGGATGAGCGGCAGTGCCTCCTTGAACACCTTGACGAACCAGCGCTCACCCTCGGGCAGCAGCAGGTGCAGCACGTTGATGACGTGGGTGGCCATCGGCTCGTCCGGGATCCAGTGCAGCGGCAGCTGGGCCCAGTCGAAGCGGACGTCCCGGGGCTCCAGGACGAGGCTGTCGTGCACGCGCGCGGCGGGGGCGGCGAGGGCGGGGACGGGGGTGGGACGGGGCATGGCAGGCCCTCCTGACCTGGGGCGGCGGCTCGGCTCAGGGAAACGTACTCGCGGGTAGTGATGGGGACAAGGGTTTCGGCGGCCCTTATCGACATCGAGTCTAATAAGTGATGTGCACCGGTGAACACCACGGGAAACGCGGGAAGCCCCACCGGTTTCCCGGCAGGGCTTCCTCGAACTCATGCACGCGACGACTCATGCACGCAACGACTCAGGAACGCGACGACTCAGGGGCGCGGCGAACTCAAGCACGCGGCGAACTCACCGACGCGACCGCCGCCCCGCCGTCAGACCGCCATCGCCAGCATCAACGGCGCCGCCCGGGCCGCCAGGAGCTCGGCCGCGGCCTTCAGCTTGTGGACGTTGCCCACCGGCATCGAGGTGGCCAGGCAGCCGACCGTACTGCCCGCCGTGATCGGCACGGCCGCGCACACCGTGCCCAGCGCGTACTCCTGGATGTCCAGCACCGGTACGGTGGCCGGCTGCCGCTCCAACCGGTGCATCAGCTGGTCGGCGTCGGTGACCGTACGCGAGGTGAGCCGGGCGACCGGGTGCCGGGAGAGGTGGTCGCGCCGGGCGTCCGCGTCCAGTTGGCCGAGCAGGCACTTGCCGATCGCGCTGGCGTGCGCGGTGGCCCGGAAGTCCACCCACTCCTGCACCGCCGGCGCGTAGTCGGCCGCCGAGACCGCCTCCACCGACAACTCGCCGTCGTGGTACCGGGTGAAGTACACCGCGGCGCCCAACTCGTCCCGGAGTTCGGCGAGTTTGCGGTCGAGCCGGGCCTTGACCAGCTGCTCCCGGTTCTGCTGGCCGAGCAGGGCGAAGGTGCCGCCGAGCACCCAACCGCCGTCCTGACACTGGAGGTAGCCCTCGATCTCCAGGATCTCCGCGAGCCGCCGCACGGTCGGCAGCCCGAGCGAGGTCTCCCGCGCGAGGCCCACCAGGGTGGCGCCGTCGGGGTGGCGGTCGACCGCCTCCAGCAGTCTGAGGGCGTGCTGCAGGGAGGTGAACTGGCCGGTCAGGCCCTGGTCCAGCGCGGCGTGACGACCCGGGGCTGGTGTCGACATGTCGTCCCCTTCCGATGTCCCCCCACGGAGCGACCGCGGGCACGCACCAGCCTATCGACCCGGTGGCTCCGGCGACTGCCGTCCGTGAATATCCGTGAACATTCCGTGCAGCAACCTCCGGTCGACCTGGGACTTCTCGGCCGGGCGATCACGCAGTGGAAGCCATGGCCGACCCGCCCGACCCGGGAACCGCGACCCGGCGGAAACCGCGACGGGCCCCTCCCCCACTGCCCGGAGGGAGGGGCCCGTCGTACGGCGGCCGGGTGCGGGCCCGGCGGCCGTGAGGGTGGTGGTGCGGATGAAGGGGGTCGGTCGGTGACTGTCGGTCAGCTCTCGTCGCCCGAGCGCAGCTTGGCGACGGCCGCCGCCAGGCGGGCGCCGTACTCCTCGTCCGCGGCGTGGAAGTGGGCGAGGTTCTTCTCGACGATGTCGTCGCGGGTCACCTGCGCCAGGAAGCCGGCGATGTTGGCGATCAGGCGACCCTTCTCCCCGTCCGACATGAGCCGGTAGAGCTCACCGGCCTGGAAGAAGTCGTCGTCCTTGCTGTGAGCCGGCGTGGTGTAGGTGCCGGTGTGGCCATCGACCTTGACCGGCGCGGCGAGCGCGTTGTCGGTCTGGGCCGGGCCGTCGTACGAGTTGGGCTCGTAGTTCCTGCCACGGCCGGCCGCGTTGGTGGCCATCAGGCCGTCGCGGCCGTAGTTGGCGGCCACGGTGGCGCGCGGGGCGTTCACCGGCAGCAGGGTGTGGTTGACGCCGAGGCGGTAGCGCTGGGCGTCCGCGTAGGCGAACAGCCGGCCCTGGAGCATCTTGTCCGGGGACGGGCCGATGCCGGGCACGAAGTTGTTCGGCGAGAACGCGGACTGCTCGACGTCGGCGAAGACGTTCTCCGGGTTCCTGTTGAGCACCAGGCGACCGACCTTGACCAGCGGGTAGTCGGCGTGCGGCCACACCTTGGTGAGGTCGAAGGGGTTGAAGCGGTAGTCCGCCGCCTCGGCGACCGGCATCAGCTGGACGTAGAGGGTCCAGGACGGGAACACCCCGCGCTCGATGGCCTGGTGCAGGTCGCGCTGGTGCGAGTCGGCGTCGGCGCCGGCCACCTCGGCGGCCTGGTCGCCGTCCAGGGAGCGGACGCCCTGGTTGGTCTTGAAGTGGTACTTCACCCAGTAGGCGTCGCCATTGGCATTGACCCACTGGTAGGTGTGCGAGCCGTAGCCGTTCATGTGGCGGTACGAGGCCGGGATGCCGCGGTCGCCGAACAGCCAGGTGATCTGGTGGGTCGAGGCGGGCGAGTGGGCCCAGAAGTCCCAGACGTTGTCCGCCTCCTGCACGCCGGTGTACGGGTCGCGCTTCTGCGAGTGGATGAAGTCGGGGAACTTGATCGGGTCCTTGATGAAGAACACCGGGGTGTTGTTGCCGACGAGGTCGTAGTTGCCCTCCTCGGTGTAGAACTTCAGCGCGAAGCCGCGCGGGTCGCGCACCGCGTCGCTGGCGCCCAGGTTGCCGGCCACGGTGGAGAAGCGCAGGAAGACCTCGGTGCGCTTGCCGACCTCGGCGAGGAAGTCCGCCCGGGTGTACTGCGACACCTCGTCGGTGACCTCGAAGTAGCCGTACGCGCCGGAGCCGCGGGCGTGCACGACGCGCTCCGGGATGCGCTCGCGGTTGAACCGGGCCAGCTTCTCCAGCAGCTGCTGGTCCTGGATCAGCAGCGGGCCGTACTCGCCGGCCGAGGCCGAGTTCTGGTTGTCGGCGATGGGGGCGCCGGACTCCGTGGTCAGGATCTTGGACATGGAGGGTCCTTCAGGTGTCGATAAGAGCGGTGCGTGGAGAGTGGACTGGCGGGCCGTCACACTTCAGTGGGTGGGCGCTTCAGGCGCCGAGCAGGCGCCAGACGGCCGAGCGGCGGCGGGAGGAGCGCTCGCCGTCGGGGCCGTCGCCCGGCTGGAGCGCCGCGACGGCGGCGCCGGCCGCGGCCGGGTCCGCCAGCGGGCGGGCGGCGGTCAGCGCGGCGGCCTCGTCGGCGGTCAGCCCGGCCTCGGTGAGGGCCGTGGCGGCCTCGGCAGCCGGGACGGCGTTGAACCAGCGCAGCGCGAGGGCCGCGCGGCCGGCCTCGGTGAGGCGGCCGGTGAGCCGGAGGCGGGCGAGCCCGCCGTCCGGGTAGACGTTGATGCGCACATGGGTCACCGGGCGTCCGGTGTCGAGCCGGAAGCGGTGCCGGGTGTCGGGCTGCAGGCGGGTGCGGGGCAGGAGTTCGAACCACTCGCCGGCGGCCGGGTCGGCTCCGGTCGAGGCGTCGAAGCCGATCAGGTCGGCCCAGCCGGGGGCATTGGCGACGAAGTGGGTGGTGTCCACCTCGGCGGCCAGGACCTCACCACCCCCGGCCAGGGCGATCTGCACCCAGTCGTTGGCCTTGTCGCGCCGACGCCGGGTCTCCCAGCCCTCGCCCATGACGGAGGCGCGACCGGGAGCGTTCAGGTTGTGCGGGGAGGAGAAGTAGCGGTCGGACGCCGCCTCGGCCACGCCGCCGTACTCCTGGGCGGCCAGGTCGAAGGTGAGGCCGTCCAGCTCACGCGGGTCGGGCAGCACCTCGCCGTGCACGCGCAGCCGGGCGATGCCGCCGTCCGGGTACATGTTCAGCCGCACGTGGGTGTAGCGGGTGCCGTCCTCGACGGCGAACTCGTGGGCGGTGTCGCCCCGCAGGGGGGTGCGCGGCACGATCGTGGTCCAGTCGGCGTCCCCGAGTTCCTCGGGCGAGGGGTGGCCGGGTACGGACGCGGCCTCGACGGACCCGGATTCCGGGTAGTTGCCGGTGAAGTGGGCGGTGTCCACGATCACGCCGCGGATCACGCCGCCGGCGCCGAGCCGGACGATCGCCCAGTCGTGGTCCTGGTCGGTGGGGTGCGGCTGCTCGGCGGAGACGCCGCGGCGGCGCTTGGACTCCCAGCCGTCCATGATCTGGCCCTTGTGGCCGAAGGTGTGCGGGCGGAACTCGGCCGGCTTGGCGACCAGCAGGTTCTCGGCGTCCGCGAAGGTGTCCTCGTTGGTGGCGACGACGCCCGCGCCGAGCAGCCGGGAGGCCAGGTTGACCAGCTCGGTGAAGGGAGCACTCGGGGTGTCGGCAGTGGTCACTGACTCTCCTCTGTAGGCGCGTTCGGTTTCAGGCGCGATCGGACGGGGTGGTGGAACGGGTGGTGGTCCGCGCGGTGGCCCGGGCGGTGGTACGGGGGGTGGCAGGGGCGGCGGGCCGGGCGAGCTGCCGGCCGAAGGGCCGGGCTCCGGTGTCCACCTCGCGGCCGCGCAGCCAGGTGCCGCGCACCGCGCCGGTGAGGGTCCGGCCCGCGTACGGGGTCACCGGGTTGCGGTGGTGCAGGCCGCTCGCGTGGACGGCGAACTCGCCGTCGGGGTCGAAGGCGACCAGGTCGGCGTCGTGGCCGGGCGCGATGGCGCCCTTGGTGCCGGTGAGGCCGACCAGTTCGGCCGGTCCGGCGGACATCCAGCGCACGACGTCGGACAGGGTGTGGCCGCGGCGGCGGGCCTCGGTCCAGACGGCCGGCAGGCCGAGCTGCAGCGAGGCGATGCCGCCCCAGGCGGCCGCGAAGTCCCCGTTGCCGCCGTACTCGGGCAGCAGCTTGAGGTCGGGGGTGGACGGCGAGTGGTCGGAGACGACGGCGATGAACTCGCCGTTCGCCAGGGCCTCCCAGAGCGCGTCCCGGTTGGACTCGTCGCGGATCGGCGGGCAGCACTTGAAGGCGGTGTCGCCGTCGGGCACCTGCTCGGCCGCGAGGGTCAGGTAGTGCGGGCAGGTCTCGGCGGTCACCCGGACGCCGTCCTCGCGCGCCTGGCGCAGCAGCGGCAGGACGGCGGCGGAGGAGACGTGCAGGATGTGCACCCGGGCGCCGGTGCGCCGGGCGGTGTCCAGCAGGTGGGCGACGGCCGCGGTCTCCGCGTCGGCGGGGCGGGAGGCCAGGAAGTCCCGGTAGTGGACGCCGGGTTGCTGCGGGGCGGCGGCGAGGACGGTCGGGTCCTCGGCGTGGATGATCGCCAGCGCCCCGATCCGGGCCTGCTCGGCCAGGGCGGCCTCCAGGTCGGCGGCCTCGACGTGCGGGAACTCGTCCACGCCGGAGGGGGCGAGGAAGCTCTTGAAGCCGAACACGCCCTCGCGGTGCAGGGGTTCGAGATCCGCGACGTTGCCGGGGACGGCACCGCCCCAGAAGCCGAGGTCGACCCAGGCCTGGCCCTCGGCGGTCTTCCGCTTGGCCAGCAGCCCCTCCACCGTGGTGGTGGGCGGGATCGAGTTGAGCGGCATGTCGATGATCGTGGTGACGCCGCCGGCCGCGGCGGCCCGGGTGGCGGTGGCGAAGCCCTCCCACTCGGTGCGGCCGGGCTCGTTGACGTGCACGTGGGTGTCGACCAGGCCGGGCAGCAGGGCGGTGTCGCCGAGGTCGGCGAGCTCGCGGTCGCCGACCGTGAGCGAGCCGTGCGCGACGATCTGCTCGATCTTCCCGTCCCGGATCAGCACGTCCGCGGGGCGCTCGCCGTCGGGCAGGACGACCCGTCGGGAGCGGATCACCGTCGGCTGGCTGAAAGGCATGGGAGACCTCCGAAACCTGGGAGTTGGGGGGTGGTTTGGGGGCGGGTGGAGAGGTGTCCGAGGGTGCTTCTCGGGTGGTTCGAGGGTCGTCGAACGCGGGAGGAGGCGAGGGATTGCCGGGAGCCTAGGCCCGCCTTCAACAAAACGTCAATGGATGAACGTACGAGGGTTCAGCGCGCCAGTAGCTCGCCGGCCAGCTTCTCCCCCGCGACTTCGGCCAGCTCGGCGGCCCTGGTCATGCTGTCCCCCGGCTGTTCGGCCAGGTCGGTCAGCGCGATCGCGGCGGTGAAGCCGGCCGCCCGCCACTGGGGCTCGGCGAGTTCCAGTCGACCTGCCACGGCGGCCACCCGAACCCCCGCCCGGGCGGCCGCCGCGGCAACTCCGGCGGGGGCCTTGCCGTGGAGCGTCTGAGCGTCCAGGCAGCCCTCGCCGGTCACGACGAGGCGTGCCCCACGCACGGCCTCGTCGAAGCCCAGCAGGTCGAGCAGCAGCTCGATGCCGGGTCGCATGGTGGCGCCGAGCAGGGCGAGGGCGGCGAAGCCCACCCCGCCCGCGGCGCCGGCGCCGGAGGCCTCCCGGACGTCCCGTCCGGTGGCTTCGGCGACCAGGTCGGCGAACCGGGTCAGTCCTTCCTCCAGGACCACCAGGTCGTCGCCGTCGGCGCCCTTCTGCGGGCCGTACACGGCGGTGGCGCCGCGCGGCCCGAGCAGCGGGTTGTCCACGTCGCAGGCCACCACGATCTCGACGCCGCGCAGGCCGTCGGCCAGCGGGCCCGGGTCGATCTCCGCAAGCCTGCGCAACGCGGCTCCGCCGGGCGGGAGTTCGGCGCCTTCGGCGTCGCGCAGACGCACTCCGAGTGCCTGCACCATGCCCGCCCCGCCGTCCGTGCAGGCGCTGCCGCCGAGGCCCAGCACGATCCGCTTGACGCCGAGCGAGACGGCCCGGGCGATCAGCTGGCCGACCCCGTAGGACCCGGCCGCGAGCGGGGCGGTCCGGCCGCCGGGCAGCCGGGCGAGCCCGGAGGACTGCGCCAGTTCGACCACGGCGGTGTCGCCCCGGACGGCGAGCGCGGCGTCCACCGGCAGGCCGGTCGGGCCGGCCACCTTGGCCGGGACGCGGTCGAAGCCCGCCGCGAGCGCGGCGGCCAGGGTGCCCTCGCCGCCGTCGGCGACGGGCAGCTCGCGCACCTCGGTGCCGGGCGCGGCGCGCCGGATGCCGGCGGCGATCCGGGCGGCGACCTCGGCACCCTCCAGGGTGCCCTTGAACTTGTCGGGGGCGACGACCACATGGCCCTGGCGGGGGGTGGGCGGCATGATGCGGTCCTCGCTTCCGTACGGGTGTGGCGGTGGTACTGCGACGTGCGTCAAGCATGTGCCCGGGGGTCCGGGGGTGCGACCCCCTCGGCCGTTCCGGCCCGGGAGGGTCCGGAGGCCCCGGGAGGGCCTGGTCGGCCTGGGAGGGGCCGGAGACCCCGGGAGGGTGCGACCCCCTCCCCGCCGTTCCCCTCGTCCCGCTTCCGACGTACGAGAGGCTCCCCTCGGCGGGGAAGGGGCCAGGCGACGCGCAGGCACGACCGAAGTGCCCCCTGGAAGGGAGTACGCATCACCGGCTGGATCGACCGGCGGGCGGGCGGATGAGCCCCAGCCCGCACGCCGGTCGGGTCAAACCTCCTGGCGACGCGGGCACGACCGGATGGGTACACGCCGCCAGGAGGAGCTTCGGGCCGGGGGCTCCGCACGGGAGCCCCCGGGGGTGTTACTTGACCTCGCGGCCGGAGAGCCGCTCGACGCCGCGCAGCAGCGCCGAGTGGTCGAGCGAGCCGTCGCCGTTGGCGCGGGCGGAGGCGACCAGCTGGGCCACCACGGCGCCGACCGGCAGCGCGGCGCCCACGGCGCGGGCGGCGTCGGTGACGATGCCCATGTCCTTGTGGTGCAGGTCGATCCGGAAGCCCGGGGCGAACTCGCGGTTCAGCATGTTCGCCTTCTTGCGGTTGAGCACGGTCGAGCCGGCCAGGCCGCCGCCGAGGACGTCCAGGGCCGCCTGCAGGTCGACGCCGGCGTTCTCGAGGAACACCACGGCCTCGGCGAGCACCTGGATGTTGACGGCGACGATCAGCTGGTTGGCGGCCTTGACGGTCTGGCCGGCGCCGGCCGGGCCGACGTGGATGACCGTGGTGCCCAGCACGTCGAACAGCGGCTTGGCCTCGGCGAAGTCCTCGGCGGCGCCGCCGACCATGATCGACAGAACGGCCTCGACGGCGCCGGCCTCGCCGCCGGAGACCGGGGCGTCCAGCGTCCGGACGCCCTTGGCCTTGGCGGCCGCCTCGACCTTGATCGAGGTCTGCGGGGTGATCGAGGACATGTCGATCACCAGGGTGCCGGGCTTGACGTTCTCCAGTACGCCGCCCTCGCCCAGGATGGCCTGCTCGACGTGCGGGTCGGCCGGGACCATGGTGATGACGACCTCGGCGTCCTTCACCGCGTCCGCGATGGAGGTGGCGCCGTGGCCGCCGGCCGCGACCAGGGCGTCGATCTGCGGCTGGGTGAGGTTGAAGCCGGTGACGTGGTGGCCGGCCTTGACCAGGTTGGCGGCCATCGGGCTGCCCATGATGCCGAGGCCGATGAAGGCGATCTTGCGGCTCATCGCGTCGAGTTCCTTACGTGTGCGGGTGGGAGGTCGGGTGGGTCGGCCGAGAGCCGAGTGGCGCTACTCGGCGGCGCGCAGCTCGCGCGGCAGCCACCCGAAGCTGTCGGCGCTGACGCCGGTGGAGGGGCGGTACTCCAGGCCGATCGGGCCCGTGTAGCCGGCGGCGGTGAGCCGGGCGAACAGGTCCTCGAAGTCCAGTCCGCCGGTGCCGGGCTCGTTGCGGCCCGGGTTGTCGGCGATCTGCACGTGGCCGATGCGGTCGGCGTAGGTCTCGATGACCTGCGCCAGGTCCTCGCCGTTCTTGGCCAGGTGGTACAGGTCGCACAGGAACCGGGCGTTGCCCAGGCCGGTGGCGGCGTTGACCCTGTCGACCACCTCGACGGCGGCGGCGGCCGAGACCAACGGGTAGTCCGGGGACTCGGCCTGGTTCAGGGCCTCGATCAGCAGGATCGCGCCGACCTCGTGCGCGGCCTTCGCGGCGAGCACCAGGTTGTCCAGTGCGAGCGCGTCCTGCTCGGCCGCCTCGACGCCCTCGACCCGGTTGCCGTACAGCGCGTTGAGCGCCTTGGTGCCGAGCGAGCCGGCGAGCTCCGCGGCGACCGGGACGTTGGCCCGGAAGCGGTCCCGCTCGGAGGGAACCGAGACGGTACCGCGGGCGCCCTTGCTCAGGTCGTCCAGGAAGTTGAGGCCGGTGAGCCGTACCCCGGCGTCGGTGAACGCCTTGCGGAGTGCGTCGAGCTCGGCCTCGGAGGGGTTGTGCTCCTCCCCGAAGGGCCACCAGAGCTCGGCGGCGGTGAAGCCGGCCGCGGCTGCCGCGGCGGGGCGCTCCAGGAGCGGCAGCTCGCCGAACAGGATCGACAGGTTGACCGTGTAGTGGTGCTTGGCAGCGGCCGTCACGTCAATCACCTCTCATCTCTCTTCCGTCATCCGCAACTTCCACGATCCGGAAGAGGGATTCTGTGTGGTGGAAGCATCTCCGGCCGATGAAGCGAGTGTCAAGGGCGTCGCAACATTTTGTTGAAGACGCTCGGAGGGTGCTCCGCCGCTGGTACCGCGACTGTTCGATCGCCCAGCCCCTGCCCGCCCGCACCCTCGCTGGATACAGTGATCCCGTGCGATTGATGGTGGAGTTCACGACAGAACCGTTCGAACTGGACACGTTCCCGGAGCACGCCGCGGCGGCCCGCAGGGCCGTCGACGACGCCGGCCTGGCCGTGTCGGTCGGCCCCTTCGGGACCGGCGCCGAGGGCGAGGCCGAACAGGTCCTCGCCGCGGTGACCAAGCTGCTCCGGGAGACCTTGGACGCCGGGGCGACCCGGATCTCCGTCCAGGTCAGCGTCCTGGACGAGGAGGGCGGTACGCCGTGACCGAGCACGTGGAACACCCGCTCGCCGCGGCGATGAAGCCGCTGCTGGACGCGGTCGGCGCGACGCCCGTCCCGCTGGACGAGGCCAAGACCGAGGACGTCGTCCTGGAGTGGGAGGGCACGCCGGCGCTGGCCGTCCGGCTGCCGCACCTGAGCAGCGCGCTGGACCGACTGCTGGCCGAGATGACCCGCCAGTTCGACGGCCGCCCGCTGGCCGAGCTGGACCGGCTGGAGAAGCAGCGGGTCGTCGCCCTTTTGGAGGAGCGCGGCGCCTTCACCGTCCGCCACGGCGTCGAGACGGTCGCCTCGGCCCTGGGCGTCAGCCGCTTCACGGTGTACAACTACCTGAACCGCCAGGACGGCTCGAAGCCCTCCTGACCGACGGGACTTTCCGAACGGGTGACCCCGCCGGTACGGCCAGTCTGGATCGGCCCGCGGCGGGGCACACTTGGCGAATCGCACACGAAAGGGCCCGGCATCCCGGGCCGGTTCAAAACGTAACCACCAACCGTTCAACAAAGTGTTGACGCCCGGGTGGGGTCGATCTAGCTTTTGCGGGTGGCACCACTCTTCAGGAGGTCCACTCGTGACCAACCACCCCCACGCCCTTGACGCCCTGGCCGCGGCCGATGCCGCGGAGCTGGAGGCGATCCTGCTGGAGGTATGCTCCAGCCCCCGTTGGGCCGCCGCGGTCGCGGAGGCCAAGCCCTGGTCCGACCGCGAGGCCCTGCTCGCCGCCAACGCGGCGGCCATGGCGTCGCTGACGGCCGAGGACCTGCGCGACGCGATGGCCGGCCACGCCCGGATCGGCAAGCCCAAGACGGGCGACGCCACCTCCGAGCGCGAGCAGGCCGGAATCCAGGGCGTGGACCAAGCGGTCCTCGACGAACTGCGCGAGGCCAACACCGCCTACGAGGCGAAGTTCGGCCACGTGTTCCTGATCTGCGCGACCGGCCGCACCGCGGTCGGCATGCTCGCCGCCCTGCGCGAGCGCCACCCCAACGATGCCGCCACCGAGGCGGAGATCGTCCGCGGGGAGCTGCGCAAGATCAACGACATCCGCCTCAACCGCCTGATCGACGGCTCCTGACCGCACTTCTGACGTACCGTCATGAACAAAGTCGTCGCTCACGCGCCCGGCCAGGTCGCTCGGGAACTGGCGCACCATCACATCTGCCATCAGTAAGGTCACTTCACCCATGACTGGCATCTCCACCCACGTGCTCGACACCAGCCTCGGCCGCCCGGCCGAGGGTGTCCCGGTCGAGCTCGCACTGCACACCGAGGGTGGCTGGCAGGTGCTCGGCACCTCCGCCACGGACTCCGACGGCCGGGTCAAGGACCTGCCGGCCGTGGAGGCGGGCTCGGTCGTCCGGCTGCTCTTCGACACCGGCGCCCACTACGCGCTCAAGTCGTCGGAGCCGCCGTTCTTCCCCGAGGTCTCGATCGTCTTCACGGTCGCGCCCGAACAGCACCACTACCACGTGCCGCTGCTGCTCAACCCGTTCGGATACTCGGTCTACCGCGGAAGCTAGTAGACCGACCTGGAAGCTTTAGGAGCCACGTCATGGCCCACGTGCTCGGTCAGAACCAGTACGGCAAGGCGGAGAACCGCATCGTCCGGATCTCCCGCGACTCCACCCGGCACGAGATCAAGGACCTGAACGTCTCGGTCTCCCTCCAGGGCGAGTTCGAGGACGTCCACCTCACCGGGTCCAACGCCAACTGCCTCCCCACCGACACCACCAAGAACACCGTCTACGCCTTCGCCAAGGAGTACGGCATCGAGTCGGCCGAGGCCTTCGGCATCATCCTGGCGCGCCACTTCGTCGACAACACCGAGCGCGGCGTCGTGCACGGCGCCCGGATCCGGATCGAGGAGTACACCTGGGACCGGATCAAGACGCCGGACAGCTCGGCCCGCTTCATCGGCTCGGAGGAGGTCGGCCACTCCTTCGTCCGCAGCGGCCAGGAGGTCCGCACCACCGAGATCTTCTACGACGGTGAGTCCGTCCAGGTCATCTCCGGTCTGAAGGACCTCGTGGTGATGAACTCCACCAACTCGGAGTTCTGGGGCTACATCAAGGACAAGTACACCACCCTGCAGGAGGCGTACGACCGCATCCTCGCCACCCAGGTGACCGCCCGCTGGAAGTACGGCTACAGCGGCAAGGACGGCGAGGCCCAGCCCAACTGGAACCGCTCCTACGCCCACGTGAAGCGCCACATGCTGGAGGCGTTCGCCGAGACCTACTCCTACTCGCTGCAGCAGACCCTGCACGCGATGGGCACCCGGGTCCTCAACAACCGCGCCGAGGTGGACGAGGTACGCCTCGAGCTGCCCAACAAGCACCACTTCCTCGTCGACCTGGAGCCCTTCGGCCTCAAGAACGACAACGAGGTCTACTACGCCGCGGACCGCATGTACGGCCTGATCGAGGGCACCGTGCACCGCGAGGGCGTCGCCCCGGTCATCCCGGTCGCCTGACCTCCCCCACCACCGTGGACACCGCCCGGAATCGCCGCACCCGCCGGCCCCCTCAGGCCGGTCGAGTCCGGGCGGGCCGGTCCATCCGCACCACCGGCAGCACCTGCGCCATCCGTATCACCCGCACCACCAGTTTCTCCACCCCCACCCACCGGAGTTCGTGTCTGCCTCGCGGCGGCCGGCCCGGGGCACTGGAGAGGCCGGCCGAGGAATCCTTGCACCGCCGTCCCGTCCTCGGCCACATCACCACCAGCCGCACTCCAGCGCCACGGGCGCGCCGGGAGCCACGGGCACAAGAGGGGCTCGACATGGCACCCAGCAACACCAGTACAGACGGCGGTTCCACCCCGGCAGGACCCCCTGGCCCGGACACCTCCACCAGCCTCCCCGGCGAGGAGTCCGGGCCCGGGACCCACCCCGTGGACGAGTTGCTGCCCCCGGTGAAACTGTTCTCCACCGGACTCCAGCACGTCGCCGCGATGTACGCGGGGGTCGTCGCACCCCCGCTCATCGTCGGCGCCGGCGTCGGGCTCTCGCCCGCCGAACTCGCCCTGCTCATATCGGCCAGCCTGTTCACCGCCGGACTGGCCACCCTCCTCCAGACCCTCGGGGTCTGGAAGATCGGCGCGCGACTGCCGTTCGTGAACGGCGTCTCCTTCGCGGGGGTCGCGCCCATGATCGCCATCGCCAACGAACACGGACCGAAGAACGCCCTCCCGGTGATCTTCGGAGCGGTGATCGTCGCGGGGGCCCTGTGCTTCCTCGCGGCGCCGTACTTCTGCAAGCTCATCCGGTTCTTCCCCCCGGTCGTCCAGGGCACCGTGATCACCCTCATCGGGGTGTCCCTGCTTCCGGTGGCGGTCAACTGGGCTCGCGGCGGCTCGCCGAGCGCCCCCGGGTACGGCTCCATGCGGGCCATCGGCCTCGCCGCGATCACCCTCGCCGCGGTGGTGCTCTGCAACCGGCTGCTGCGCGGCTTCTGGCAGCAGCTGTCCCTGCTCGTCGGCCTGGCGTTCGGCACCCTGATCGCCTTCCCGCTGGGGCTGGCCGACTTCGGCGCGGTCCGGGACGCGAAGGTCTTCGCGCTCCCCTCCCCGTTCCACTTCGGCGCGCCCATGTTCGACGCGGCCGCGATCGTCTCGCTCTGCATCGTCATGGTGGTCTCGATGACCGAGTCCACCGCCGACATGCTCGCGCTCGGCAAGATCGTCGACCGCGAGGCCGACGAAACCACCCTCGCCGCCGGCCTGCGGGCCGACGGCCTGGCCACCGCGCTCAGCCCCGTCTTCAACGGCTTCGCCGCCAGCGCCTTCGCCCAGAACATCGGGCTGGTCGCGCTGACGAAGATCCGCAGCCGCTTCGTGGTCGCGGCCGGCGGCGGCATCCTGGTCCTGCTGGGGCTCTTCCCCGTGCTGGGCTCGGTCGTCTCCCTGGTACCGCAGCCCGTCCTCGGCGGCGCCGGGATCGTGCTCTTCGGCACGGTCGCGGCCAGCGGCATCCGCACCCTCGCGGAGGCCGGCATGGAGTCCAGCTCCCACACCATCCTGGTGTCGGTCTCGCTCGGTGTCGGCATCGTCCCGATCGCCGCGCCGACGTTCTACGACTCCTTCCCGGAGGCCGTAAGGACCCTGATGCACTCGGGGATCTCGGCCGGCTGCGTGATGGCCGTCCTGCTCAACCTGCTCTTCCACCACGTCGGAGCCGCCCGCCGGTCCAGATCCGGCGAGGGCTCCGGCGCGACGGTGCCGACGGCGACACCGTCCTGACCGGTCCGGGAGGAGCGCGCCTCGCCCCGACGCGCCCTCCTCCCGGCCCTCCCCCACTAGGAGACACCATGGCAGTCCAGCCCCCGCCCGCCGACCAGCGGATCGTGATCGAGAACGTCGCGATCGCCACCGTCGACGCCAACGACACCGAGTACGCCCGCGGCCACGTGGTCATCCTCGGCAACACGATCGAGTCGGTCGGCGACGGCGCCGCCCCGGCGTGGCTGGACAACGTGGTGCGCCGCATCAACGGCGAAGGCCACCTGATCACCCCCGGCCTGGTCAACACCCACCACCACTTCTACCAGTGGATCACCCGCGGCCTCGCCCAGGACAACATCCTGTTCGACTGGCTGGTCGCCCTCTACCCGACCTGGGCCCGGATCGACGAGAAGCTCGTCCACGCCGCCAGCCAGGGCTCCGCCGCCGCGCTGCTCAAGTCCGGCTGCACCACCGCCTCCGACCACCACTACGTCTTCCCCCAGGACGGCGGCGACGTCCTCGGCGCCTCCATCGAGGCCGTCCAGGAGCTCGGCCTGCGGTTCACCGCGCTGCGCGGCTCGATGGACCGCAGCAAGAAGGACGGCGGCCTGCCGCCGGACCACGCCGTCGAGGAGCTGGACGACATCCTGGCCGCCTCCGAGGCCGCCGTCGACCGGTACCACGACTCCTCCTTCGGCTCGATGCTGCACGTCGCCATCGCGCCCTGCTCGCCCTTCTCGGTCTCCACCGACCTGCTCCGCCAGTCCGCCGAACTCGCCCGCCGCAAGGGCGTCCGGCTGCACACCCACGGCTCGGAGACCGCCGAGGAGGAGCAGTTCTGCAAGGAGCTGTTCGGCATGGGCCCGACCGACTACTTCGAGTCGGTCGGCTGGCTCGGCGAGGACGTCTGGATGGCCCACTGCGTCCACATGAACGACTCCGACATCGCGAAGTTCGCCGAGACCGGCACCGGCGTCGCCCACTGCCCCTCCTCCAACGCCCGCCTCGCCGCCGGCATCGCCCGGGTACCCGACATGCTCCGGGCCGGCGTCCCGGTCGGCCTCGGCGTGGACGGCACCGCCTCCAACGAGTCCGGCGAACTCGGCACCGAGCTGCGCAACGCCCTGCTGATCAACCGGCTGCACGGCTCCCCCACCGCCCTCACCGGACGCCAGGCGCTGCGCCTCGGCACCATGGGCGGCGCCCGGGTGCTCGGCCGGCAGAACGAGATCGGCTCGATCGAGGTCGGCAAGCTCGCCGACCTGGCGCTGTGGAAGATCGACGGGGTCATGCACTCCTCCATCGCCGACCCGATCGCCGCGCTCACCTTCGGTGCCCTGCCGCCGCTGTCAGCGCTGTTCGTCAACGGCAACGCGGTGGTCGAGAAGGGGCAGCTGACCACCGTCAACGAGGACCGGATCGCGCGCGACTGCGCCCGCGCCGCCCGGGAGCTGGCGGCCCGACCGGTCTGACACCCCTCGGACTCCGAGGGCACCCAGGGACGGTGTGCCCCCGGACTCCGCGCACCCCACAGCGGGTGCGCGGACCGCGGCCCCGGACCCACGGCGAGGGTCCGGGGCCGCGGCGTGCCCGGCGCCGACCCGCCCCCACCCCGGCGAGCTCGGGGGCGAACTCCGGGCGGGGAGCCTCAGCGAACAGATGACAGACGACAGCGACCAGATGACAGATGACGAAAGTTGTCATCTGTCATCTGGTCGCCGTCATCTGTTCGCCGTCATCCGTCCGCCGTCATCCGTCCGCCGTCAGGCCGCGCGCCCGATCGTCGACAGGTAGGTGCGCCAGCCACCGTGGTGGGTGATCTCGCGGTGGACGCCGCGCTCGACTTCGCCCCGGGCGAGCAGCATGGAGAAGCACGCGGAGCCGTCCTCCAGCGTGATCACGCCCAGCTCCAGCTCGCGCGGTTCGCCGGGCAGCACGACGTCCCGCAGCCGCTCCAGGCTGATGTCGTACAGCTCGCCCTCGATGGCGGTGTCGACGTCCGGGTCGGGCAGCAGCCCCGGGCAGACGTCCGTGCCGCCACTGTGGTCGATGGAGAAGAAGCGGTAGCCGGGAGCGGTCCGGGCGGGCCCGATCAGCGCGTCGGCGACCTTGGCGTGGAACGGGCCGCCGACCATCGCCTGGCCGTTGAAGAAGATGCGCGGCATGGGTGAACTCCTTGCGAGGAAAAGGCCGTTCCGTACGGCGATGAGAGGACAGGTGGATTCGTCGCCGTACGGAACGGAGTAACGGGCCGCCGGAGTGCTACAGCCTGGCAGGCGTCAGCGGCGGAGCCGGCGGATTAGATTGGGCTCAGCCCAGCAGGGGAAGCGCGGGGAGGGTCAGGAAGTCCGCGAACTCCTCGGCCAGGGCGACCTGTTCGAAGAGCTGGGCGGCCTCGCGCCAGCGGCCGGCACGGTAGGCATCCTCGCCCAGCTCGGCGAGGAGTTCGGCCAGTTCCGTGGCGACCAGGCTGCGGACCAGTTCGGCGGTGGCCTTCTCGCCGGTGTCGGAGAGCACGACCCCGTTGTGGATCCACTGCCAGATCTGCGAGCGGGAGATCTCGGCGGTGGCGGCGTCCTCCATCATGTTGAAGATGCCGACCGCGCCCATCCCGCGCAGCCAGGCCTCGATGTAGCGGACGCCGACCTGGACGGCGTTGTGCAGTCCCGCGTGGGTGCAGGTGCCGCCGGCGCCGGCGATGTCGAGCAGCTGGGCGGCGGTGACGGGCTCGGACGGGCCGGGGTTGTCCTTCTGGTGGGGCCGCTCGCCGAGCACCGCGTCGAAGGAGGCCCGGGCGACCGGCACCAGGTCCGGGTGGGCGACCCAGGAGCCGTCGAAGCCATTGCCGGCCTCGCGGTCCTTGTCGGCCTTGACCTTCTCGAGCGCGGCCGCGTTGACCTCGGGGTCCTTGCGGCTGGGGATGAACGCGGCCATGCCGCCGATCGCGTGGGCGCCGCGCTTGTGGCAGGTCTGCACCAACAGGCGGGTGTAGGCGGCCATGAACGGCGAGGCCATGGTGACGCTGTTGCGGTCCGGCAGGATGTAGTGCTCGCCGGCGTCGCGGAAGTTCTTGACGATCGAGAACAGGTAGTCCCAGCGCCCGGCGTTGAGGCCGGCCGCGTGGTCGCGCAGCTCGTAGAGGATCTCGTCCATCTCGAAGGCGGCGGTGATGGTCTCGATCAGGACGGTGGCGCGGATGGTGCCGTGCGGGATGCCGAGTGCGGCCTGGGCGTGGGTGAACACGTCGTTCCAGAGCCGGGCCTCGAGGTGGCTCTCGGTCTTCGGCAGGTAGAAGTACGGCCCGGAGTTGGGGTCCTCGGCGCCCTTGGCGAGCAGCCGGGCGGCGTTGTGGAAGAAGTACAGGCCGAAGTCGAGGAAGGCGCCGGCGACCGGGGTGCCGTCGACCAGCAGGTGGCTCTCGTCCAGGTGCCAGCCGCGCGGGCGGACCACGACGGTGGCGAGTTCGGCGGCGGGCTTGAGGGCGTAGGCCTTGCCGGCCGGGGTGGTGAAGTCGATCCGGCCCTCGTAGGCGTCGATCAGGTTGACCTGGCCGCTGACCACGTTCTCCCAGGTCGGGGAGGTGGCGTCCTCAAAGTCGGCGAGCCAGATCCTGGCGCCGGAGTTGAGGGCGTTGATGACCATCTTGCGGTCGGTCGGCCCGGTGATCTCGACCCGGCGGTCCTGGAGGGCGCGGGGCGCCTCGGCGACCTTCCAGTCCCCGGCGCGGATGTCGGCGGTGTCGGGGAGGAAGTCCAGCGTGCCGGCTGCCGCGATCTCGGCGCGGCGGGTCTTCCGCCTGGCCAGGAGCTCTTGCCGGCGGTCCTCGAAGGCGCGATGGAGGCCGACGACGAAGGCGACGGCCTCCGGAGTGAGCACCTCCTCCGCCCGGTGGACGCGCGGACCGGCGACAGTGACGACCGGAGCGGCGGGGGAGGTGCCGACGGGCCCCTGATCTGCAGCCATGAGCAGGACACTCCTAAGACGGTTGAGCCTGGCGAAGGGAGCTCCGGTGGGAACTTCCTCGGGAACTTCCTCGATCGTTACCCGCCTGTCGGCGAGTTCGATTCTGTAAGGTGGAGACTAGTTTCCGCGATACAGAATTTCAACGGTTTGTTGAATAGGTCGCCGGGACTCTACTCCTCCCCGACAGCGAAGGGAACGCCGGTGGTTGCGACCCCCGACACAGCATCGACGACAGGCTCCGACCGCGCGAGCGGCGGCGTGCAGTCCGTCGAGCGCGCCTTCCAACTCCTGGAGGCGCTGGCCGACGCCGGCGGCGTGGCCACGCTCAGCGAGCTCTCCACCAGTTCCGGCCTCCCGATGCCGACCATCCACCGACTGGTTCGTACCCTCGTCCAGCAGGGCTATGTCCGCCAGGACACCGCGCGCCGCTACACCCTCGGCCCCCGGCTGATCCGCCTCGGCGAGACGGCCGGGCGGCTGCTCGGCAGCTGGGCCCGCCCCTACCTGGCCGAGCTCATGGAGGCCACCGGCGAGACCGCGAACCTGGCGGTACTGGAGGGCGGCGAGGTGGTGTACGTCGGGCAGGTGCAGTCGCGGCGCTCGATGCGGATGTTCACCGAGGTCGGGCGGCGGGTGCAGCCGCACTGCACCGGCGTCGGCAAGGCACTGCTCGCCCAGCTGCCCGAGGACGAGGCGCGCGCCGTCCTCGGCCCCAACCCGCTGCCGGCCCACACCGAGTACACGGTCACCGACCCGCAGGAGCTGCTGCACCAGCTCGCCGAGGCGCGCGAGCGCGGCTACGTGGTCGACGACCAGGAGCAGGAGATCGGCGTCCGCTGCATCGCGCTCGCCGTCCCCGGCGCGCCGACGCCCACCGCGCTCTCGGTCTCCGGGCCGGAGGCCCGCATCCGGGCCCTGGAGGAGCAGGCCGGGGCCGCCTCGCTGGTACCGGTGATGCGCCAGATCGCCGGCCGGCTGGGGCAGGTCCTCGCCCCCTGAGGGCCACCAGCCTGACGCCTCGTCACCCCCCCTTCCGACACGGGCCGCCGGGCCGACACCGCACGTCCTCCGTTCGAGCGGACGGCGGCGGGGCGGGTCGGGATGCGCCCCGGTCGCGGCGACAGCTCGGCCACCCTGGTGCGGACGCGGCCCGCGACGGTGCGGGCGGCCGAAGCACGAGGGCACGGTGAGCGGCATGGAGCAGCAGGACGTACGGGGCGTCGTAGGAGGTGGCTCGGGATCGCGCGGCAGCACTGGGTCTTGCGGTGACACGGGATCGCACGGCAGCACGAGGGGCAGGAGGTACGGCGGGGCCGTGCTGGTCGCGGCCGTCGTGGCGGGCTGCACGGTGGCGGTGCCGGCCACCAGCCCGTCCTGGGCGCTGCGTCGGCCGGAGCCCCGTCCGGCGGTGGAGGTCGTCGCGCCGGGCGCGCCGACCGCGTCCGCCGTCCCCGAGGTGTCCACCCTGCCCGCCGTGGTCGCCGCGCCGTCCGACTCCGACCTGGAGGTGGTCCGGATCGACCCGGACCCGGCGGCGCCGCCCGGCGGCACCACGACCGTCCACGGCTTCGTCGCCAACAGGGGCCCGGACGCCACCGCCTCCCCGTTCACGGTCGTGGTCACCCTGCCGAAGGGCGTCACCCCCGAGGGGCCCTACTACCCCGACAACTGCGAGGTGCTGCAGAACGGCCACCGGGTGCGCTGCGTCTTCGGGCCCGGGCTGCCGCCGCTGCGCACCGCGACCGCCCTCGTCCCGGTCCGTCTGGACCCCGACCTGCCCCTGGGAAAACTGAGCGGCGGCTGGGTCGCGGTGCGCAGCGCGGACGACCGGGACGAGAGCAACAACCGGCAGCCGTTCGACATCACGGTGGTCGAGACGGCTGCCGGTTCCTGAGCACGTCGTCCCACCGGGCGCCGGGCGCCGGCGAGCGGCTGCCGGCTTGCGGCGACCGGTGAGACGTCCTACCGGTTAGCGGTAGACGCGGACGTAGTCGGCGGCCATGGTGATCGGAGCGGTCCCCTGTGGCGCGGGGTGGTACTGCCCCGCGCACACCGAGAGGTTGAGGATCAGGTACGCCGACCAGTTGGCGCCGACGCCCTTGCCGTCCGAGAAGACCTTGACGCCGTTGACGTACCAGTCCACCGAGTTCGCGCCGTAGTAGGTGCCGATGGTCACCCACTGGTCCTTCGCGATGGCGCTCGCGTCGGTGTAGTACTTCGGGTTGCCGGGGTTGACGTGGTTGGTCAGCTCCAGCAGGTTCGGGTTGTCGGGGTGGTACTCGAAGGAGTCGATCTCCCCGTTGCCGTTCTTCCAGGTCCACAGGGCCGGCCAGGCGCCGGTGCCCGCGGGCAGCTTGACCCGGGTCTCGGCGTAGTCGCCGGTCTTGACCTGGAAGCCCTCGCTGGAGCCCTCGGTGGTCAGGAAGCCGGTGTTCCAGGACTGCTTGCCGTTCTCCAGGGCCGGGCCGCCGGGGGCGGCGGTGAAGGTGGCGACCCCGTTGGCGACGCTGACGTTGTTCTTGTTCAGCCAGTCCAGCTTGTTGTCGTCCGGGTTGTGGTTCCCGTACTTGTACGAGGTGCTCTTGTCGCCGACCCAGCGCTGGCCCCAGGAGATCGAGCCGTTGAACTCGTCCGACCAGGTCAGCGACTTGCCGACGACCGGGGAGGACGGCGCGGGGGCGGTCGGGCTGGCCGTGGCGCTCGGGGTCGGCGTGGAGGTCGGGGTCGGCGTGGAGGTCGGCGCCGGGGTGGCGGTGGCCGTCGGGGCCGGGGCCGGGGTGGCGGTGGCCGAGACCATCAGCTGCTGCGAGGGCAGGTTGTGCCAGACGCCGCCGAGGTCCTGCCAGAAGCCGAACTGGGTGTACGTCCCGGCGGGCAGGGTGCGCGCGCCGCTGGTGAAGTTCACGCCGCTCGGGCAGATCTGCACGTTGGAGGCGTTGCCGGGGAAGTCGAGGTTGGTGCCGCGCGCGTCCCGCACGCCCACGCCGACGGTCTTCGCGGTGAAGCAGGCCGAGGAGTGCAGGCCGAGCGAGGCGGTGCCGGCCTTGCCCGCGACCATGGTGGCGGGGGCGAGCCGGTCCTGGGTGACGGTCGGCGCGGTGGCGGCCTGGGCACTGCTCACGGACGGCAGTCCGAACAGGCCGGCGCCGCTGATGGCGAGCGCCCCCGTGGCGGCGAAGGCGGCGTTGCGGCCGCGGCGGGAGGGGCGGGCGCGGCGCGGCGTGGCGCGCCGGACAGCAGGCTGGGGCATGAGCGGACCTCTGCGACGCCTGCGAGGTTAGCTGTCGGGTTCGGGCTGCAGTTGGCCCGGCCGCCTGTGGAACGGCTTCACCCCTAGCCACGACCCGTACGCGTGAGCGCGCGGGCCGGGCGCCGACCTTGGTTCCCCCGCTCCCGTCCGCGTGGTGCTCGGTGACCCGCCGACGGGTGGACGGGACTCGGCGTCCCGGCGGCGGGGTCCGCGAGGGCGGACGACCGTTGCAGGCTAGGCAGGCTGTGCGTGAACGGACAACTCCGTCGGTCCGGTTGTCGCGCAGCTCACAGTGGTGTCGATCAACAACGCTGTGCGGCGGCCGAGTTGATCAATCCCCCGGCCCGGCCGGATGCCCGTCCTGGTTCCTGGCCGGGTGCCCGTCCGGGTGCTCGGCCGAAGGCCTGGCGGGATGGTCAGCCGAGCCAGGCGTCGACCTGGCTCTCGGCCTCCGGCGCCCAGGCCAGCTCCAGGCGGTCGAGGCCGCTCAGCAGCCGGGTGCCGCCGACCGTCGCGATGCCGGTGGTGTGGACGGGCGTGGTGGGGGTGCGTCTCGCTGGGGTGAGTCTCGCAGGGGTGCGTTTTATGGGCGGACGGTAGGACCGGAGCGCGGCGGGTGTCCATGTGCCGGTCGCACCCCCCGGCGGGCGGCGCGGTGGCGATCCGTACCGTGGCAAAGATCTGACCGACTGCACCCGGTCGGATAAATTGGAGGCCTGACATTTCCGCAGTGCACAAGAGCACCAAAGCCCGAAACGAGGAGCCGCCCCACCATGATCGCGTCCCTGCCCGCCTTCGCCGGCCGCACCTACGTCTTCCGGGCCGACAACGGCGCGGCCTTCCGCAACACCTACTCGGCCGACGGCACGCGGCTGCGCTGGGAGGGCCTCGGCGAGTCCGCGGGCCAGTGGGAGGACGTGCGGCTGCACGTCGCCGAGGTCGCACCGGAGATCTACTTCGTCAGCTGGACGGAGCAGAGCGGGATCACCGTCAGCCATGTGATGGACCTGAACAAGCTGACGGTGCGGGCCTTCTGGACCTTCGAGGGCGAGGGCGGCCGGGTCGGCCAGCTGCACACCGGTTCGCTGGAGCGGGTGGCCTGAGACCTGTGACGGCCGGACCCCCGACCCGCGGCTGGGCCCCGGGGTCCGGCCGATAAGCGGCCGGTCGTCAGGCGGTCGGGTTCGGCACCGCAAGGTGCTGGGACAGCCACTCCAGCGAGGACGGCAGCAGCGCGCTCCAGGTCTCGAAGTTGTGGCCGCCGTTCTCGAGCATGCTGTACGAGACCTTCATCGGGCTCCGCGCCGCCTCGACGAAGGCCTCGGTCTCCCGCCGGTAGTCGCCGTCGCCCTTCTTGGTGCCCGCCAGCAGCACGGACACGTTGGGCTGCGGCAGGTTCTTCAGCCGCCACATCAGGTTGGCCTCGTCGCGGCGCTGCTTGCTGCCGCCGAACAGGTCACCGGTGGTCGGGTCGTCGGCGGCGTCGTAGTAGGCCGAGAGCGCGACGGCGGTCGGGAACACGTCGGGGTGGCGCATGGCCAGCTTGAGCGCGCAGTAGCCGCCGGTCGAGTTGCCCATGAAGGCCCAGGCCTGCGGGTCGGACGAGACCCGGAAGCTGGCCTGGATCGCCGAGGGCACGTCCTTGGTGAAGTACGTGTCGGACTGCGGGCCGTTCGGGATGTCCTCGCACTCGGTGTCCTGCGGCAGCGCGGGCGAGGGGCGCATCAGGATCAGGACGGTCGGCTGCATCCGGCCCTCCTGCAGCAGCTTGAGCGCCGCGCCCGGGTAGTTGAAGCGGGTGATCAGGTTCTCGGCGATTCCTGGGAACCCGGTGCTGACGATCACGGCCGGGAACTTCCTCTGCGCGTACTCCGGCTGGAAGTACTGCGGGGGCAGGTAGACGTAGCTCTCGGTGGACAGCCGGCTGACCGCACCGTCGATCCGGACCTTGCGGATCTCGCCCGACTGGCTGGGCTCGCGGCCCACCGCACCGCCGCCCTTGACCGAGGCGTGGCCGATCGTCTCCACCAGGAGGCGACCGGAGGCGTCCGCCTTGTTGTGGATCACCACCGGGCCGGTGTCACCGGTGCCCAGCAGGTCGTCCCAACTGCTGTAGAAGGCGAAGTAGTTGTTCGCCACCAGGCCGAGCGCCGCGAGCACCGCGAACTGGGTGGCGAGCAGCGTGCCGATCCGGCCGAGCACCGCCTGCCAGGTCGTCCTGGCCATCCTGGGCCACAGCCAGACCGTGCCCCCCATCACCACGACGGCGATCAATACGGTCAGCGCCAGCACCTTGTGGCTCGTCAGACCCATGTCCTACTTGCTCCCACGCCTCGAACTCCGGACCCCTCCGCTGGGGACATCCGAGGAGGTCACCCCGGCTCCCCTGCCAGGGCGCAATGATCAACCCTAGCGCCAGCTGGGAGAACGCTGATGGCGGGCTGGGAGGTCGCGGGGAACGGCCGACGGCTTTCAACCGACAGAGTTCAGATGACAGATTTCGAAATCTGTCATCTGACATCTGAACCCTGAACCCTGTCAGCTGCTCGCCGTCACCCGCCAACCGCCGGGCGCGGCAGCCACCACGCCCCACGCCCGACGCACCCCCGGCTCAGGACACCCGCTCCCAGAGCCGCAGCCCCGCCGTGAGCTCGCGCATGCAGCGGGCGCCCAGGTCGCGCGGGGAGCCCGGGCCGACGGCGGGGGCGTCGGAGGAGGCCCACTGCTCCAGGGCCACCCGGATCGCCGCTGTCGCGGCGGCGGCGGCCAGCCGGATCTCCAGCGGATCGGTGCCCTCCGGGCAGCGGTCGGCGAGGACCGCGCGCAGCCGCACCTCCGAGTCGGCGTGGACGCGCTGCCAGGCACCTTCCAGGCTCGGGTCGCGCAGCAGGCTGCGGGTCCACTGCATCATCTCGGCACCCGCCTCGTCGGCCGGCGTCAGCGACGCGACCGCCGCGCTCTCCAGCGCCTCGCGCAGCGGCAGGTCGGCCGAGCTCTCGGCGAACCGGTCGACCCACTGCCGTCCGCCCGCCGCGAGCAGCGGGGCGACGGCATCCTCCTTGACGGAGAAGTACCGGTAGAAGGTGCGCAGCGAGATGCCTGTGGCGAGGGCGATCTCCTCGGCGGTGGTGGCCTCCGCCCCCTTTTCGGCGAAGAGCGCGGCGGCAGCGCGGGCGATCTCCAGCCGGGTGGCGTCACGGCGGCGCTGGTTCAGGGTCGGGCGTCCGGTCACGGGGTCAGCCTACGCGGATGGGTGCCATTCTGGCGCGTCATGCCGAGATGACTCATCAAGCCTCATTGGCACAACGTGCCACTTGGGCGTACCGTGCCTCTTGAGGTCGAGAGACCACGAACGAACGGAGTACCACCATGGAGCGCTTCAGCGGACGGAACGTCCTGATCACCGGCGGCGGCTCGGGCATCGGCCGGGCGACCGTGCACCGGATCCTCGCCGAGGGCGGCAAGGTCGTCGCCGTCGACGTCAACGAGGACGGCCTGAAGAAGACCCTGGACCGCGCGACCGCCGACGGCACCGCGGACCGCCTGACCATCCGGGTCCTGGACATCTCCGACGAGGCCGCCGTCGTCGCGGGCGTCGCCGAGGCGATCGCCGACCTGGGCGGCCTGGACGTCCTGGTCAACGCGGCCGGCATCCTCCGTGCCTCGCACACCCACGAGACCACCCTGGAGTTCTGGAACACGCTCCTCGCGGTGAACCTGACCGGCACCTTCCTGATGACCCGCGAGGCGCTCCCCGCACTGCTCGCCGGCGGCAAGGGCGTGGTGGTCAACTTCAGCTCCACCTCCGCGAGCTTCGCCCACCCCTACATGGCCGCGTACGCCGCGACCAAGGGCGGCATCCAGTCGTTCACCCACGCCATCGCCTCGGAGTACTCGAAGCAGGGCCTGCGCGCGGTCTGCGTCGCCCCGGGCAGCATCGACAGCGGCATGACCAACAACCCCGGCCTGCCCGCCGACGCCGACTTCAGCCTGCTCGCCAAGCTCTCCCCCGCCCTCGGCCAGGGCTTCGCGGGCCCGGAGACGGTGGCCGGCGTGATCGCCATGCTCGCCTCCGACGACGGCGCCTTCGTCACCGGCACCGAGCTCCGCATCGACGGCGGCACCCACATGTGACCGCCCGCCCCCGCGGCCCCGAACGGCGGGGCCTGTGCCGTCCCCTGTACGGCACAGGCCCCGCTTCGGCGTTTCGCCCGCTGCCGGAAGGCCTCGATGCTGCGTCGGCGGCCGTGAGGGTCCGGAGCGTCACCACGGCCGTCACCACGGGAGCGTGTTCGGCCCTCGTCAGCCCGTTCCGGCACGGGCGTGACGGCCCCTCGGGACCGCGCCGTCGCGGGCGTCGCGGTGCGCGGCGAGCGCGTTGCCCACGGCGGCGACCGCGGCGCCGACGAGGACGAAGGCCACCGCCGTCAGGAAGCAGGCCCCGGCCACCCGGCGGTAGCCACCGTGCAGGGCGGGGTCGAGGAACGGGTACGGGTACCAGTCGACGGCGTGGCCGCGCAGCAGCGCGTACACCAGGTACAGCAGCGGGAACGCCATCCAGCCGAGCACCACGACCGGGCGGACGCGCCGGGCGGGCGGGTCGATCAGCCAGTCGGCAAGCACGACGAGCGGGATCGCGCGGTGCAACACGTCGTCCGCCCACGGGATCACCAGCTGCTCCGGGTACTTCGCCAGCAGCGTGCCGTAGACCAGTCCGGTGATCACCAGGTAGAGCACGACCGCCCCGCGCACCTCGTCCGGCACCGGGCGGCGGCCGGTCAGGCCCGCCCAGCCGCCGTAGCCCAGGACGGCGACCACGGCGAGGTTGCCCAGGTTGGTGAAGTAGCTGAAGAAGTTCACCACCCCGGTGGGGTCCGTCGCCGCGCGGTAGCCGGAGAAGCAGAGGGCGACGGCGACGAGGGCCGCGACGGCGAGCCGGGCGGGTGCGAGCCACGGGTAGGTCGACGGTGCGGCGGTCGATGGTGCGGCCGCGGTCGATGGTGCGGGCATCGTCGAGTCCGCCTCTCTGGGGGCGCCCCTCCGGCAGGAGGGCTACTCGGATTCAAACCCGGGCCGGAGCAGTCGGCCACAGGAGCGGGAACGGGCTCGGAAGCCTGCCAGGGCTCGAGGGTCCGCCCAGCTCAGGGCCTGCCGGGCTCAGGGCCTGCCGGGCTCACGGGGTGCGCCAGTCGGCGGCGAAGGCGGCGGCCGGGTTGGTGGTGAGGAGCAGCTCGGGCAGTTCCGGGCCGTAGGCGCGGGCGAGCCGTGGGGCGAGATCGGTGAGCAGGCGGGTCGGACCGCCGGCCTGCCGGGCGGTACGGGTCGTGGTGTCGGCGCCCAGGAGCAGCTGGTCGGCGTGGCCCGCGTCGACCAGGTCGGCGATGACGTCGAAGGCCTGGAGGTCGGTCGGGTGGCCGATCCGGGAGGGGCTGTCCAAGGCGAGGTGGACGCCCTCGGCGGCGAGGCTGCGGTACGTGGCGCGGTCGGGGAACCGGGTGAGGTGGCCGAAGATGATCCGGTCGGGCCGGACCCCGTCGCGGCTGCTGAGCCGGGACAGGACCTCGTGCGGATCGCCGTCGGGTTCGAGGTGGACGGCGATCGGGGCGCCCGTGGCGTGGTGCGCTTCGGCGGCCGCGGCCATCGTCCGACGGGTGTGCGCGGTGGTGCGGCCCGCGTCGTCGGCGACCTTGATCAGACCGGCGCGGGCGCTCTCGGATGCACCCGGCAGTCCGGTGGTGAGCTCGGCGACGAAGCGTTCGGCGAGGTCCGCGTACGGGACGGGGCCGGCCGCGTAGTGGGCCGCCTGGTGTGCGCCGGTGGCGGCGACGATGTGGACGCCGGTCGTGCGGGAGAGGGTGGCGAGCGAGTCCGCGCCCCGGCCCATGCCGAACGGGGTCCACTGGACGAGGGTGCGGCCGCCGGCGGCGGCGTAGGCGCGCAGGACCTCCTCGGCGGCAGCCGGATCGTCCAGCTCCTGCCCGGGGAGCAGCGGGCTGCGGATGAAGAGGTGGTCGTGGGAGTCCGTGACGCCGAGTTCGGCGGGGTCGAGGTCGCCCAGGACGGTGCGGACGGTGCGGCTCATGCCTGCTCCTCGGTGAGGTCGCTGACTGCGGTGGTTTCGGTGGCGGCTTCGGCGGCTGCGGCGAAGGTCGCGGTCGCGACGCGCAGGCCGGCGAGGGCCTTGGGGACGCCGACGTAGGGGGCGAGGTGGACGATGACCTCGGTGATCTCCTCCTTCGTCAGGCCGATCCGCCGGCTGTAGCGCACGTGGTCGGCGAGCTGGGGTTCCACCCCGCCGAGGGCGGTGAGGGCGGCCAGGTTGGCGATCTGGCGGTCGCGCAGGGCGAGGCCGGGGCGCTGGTAGGTGCCGCCGAAGAGGCTGGTGACGATCCAGTCGGGGAAGCCGGGGGCGAGGGCGTCCAGCCCGCCGAGGGTGCCGGCGGCGGCCGGCCCGGCGAGGTCGGCGAGCAGGGCGTAGCCGGCTTCGCGGTCGAGCGGGGCGGGGGCGAGGTCGTTCGGCGGCAGCGGCACGGAAGTCATCGGGGCGTGGGGCCTTTCAGAAGTGGCGTCCGGCCGGCAGCCGGTCGAGTTCGGGTCGGGAGAGGTGCAGCACCTGGTAGCGGGCGCCGGGCGCGTCCTCCGGGGCCGGGCCGTGCCAGAGGGCGAATCGGAGCAGTTCCCAGCGGCTCGGGTCCACGGCGACGGCGGCGGTGTGCAGGGCCGGGTGCGTGGGGAGTTCGGCGAGCGCCCGCTCGACGGCTTCGGCCGGGTCGGCGGTTTCCGGCAGCCGTACGGTGTCGCGGGTGGCGGTGGTCGGGGCGGTCTCCCGCGCGTCGGTCGCACCGCCGTGGCCCAGTCCCGCTCCGAGCCAGTGGTGGACGGCCGGGCGGCCGAAGTCGGCGCTCAGACCGCGGAAGGCCGGGCCCCAGAGGAAGCTGTTCATGCCCTCGGCGGTGCGCCAGAGGTAGAACGGCGCGTACTGGTTGACCGGCGACCCCTGGAGACCGCGCTCCCGGACCAGGTACGCCTTGAGGCCGAGGCCCGGGTAGGCGTCGAGCAGGTGGCCCTTGTCGGCGACGCGTTTGCGGATGATGCCCATGTCGTAGTCGGCGGGGAGGGTGATCTCGTACTGCATGGCGTGCACGGCGGGGCTCCTCGGGGTCGGTGCGCGGCGTCGGGCTGTCGGTCCTGTTCGTTCCGTTCGGGCTGCCGGCCCTGGTCGTGTGGTCGGCCTCTTGGCCGAGCCGGCCCGGTTGGCTCTTCGGGCCCGGTTCGCTCTGTTCGTCAGGCCGTTCGGTGTGCCGCGAGCAGGCCGAGGGCGCCGCGGACGGCCTGGTCGAACGGCTCCGCGCTGTCCGCGGCGCGGGCCAGGACGTAGCCGCCCTGGACGACGGCGACCACGGCGGCGGCGGTGTCGGCCGGGTCGAGGGCGGGGGCGAACTCGCCGCCGGCCTGGCCCTCGGCGACCAGGTCGGCGATCCGGCCGCGCAGCCAGTCGAAGGTCTCCTCGACGGGGGCGCGCAGCTGCGGGTCGGCGACCACGTCCGGATCCTGGGCCATCCGGCCCATCCGGCAGCCGCGCAGGACGTCACGGTCCCGGCGCAGGTACGCGGCGATCCGGCCGTACGCGCTGCCGGGGGCGGCGAGGTCGGCCTCGGCGATGCCCCGCATCTGCTCGGCGCTGCGGCGCAGGGCGGCGGCGGCGAGGTCGGGCTTGCCGGTGAAGTGGTGGTACATGCTGCCCTGGCCGACGCCGGAGCGCTGCTGGATGGCCTTGGGGCTGGTGCCGACGTAGCCGCGCTCCCAGAGGAGTGCCTGGGTGCTCTCGATGAGGCGTTCCTGGGTGCTCATGTGAATCACTGTACATACCAGTAGGTACAGAGTGCCAGTGGTATGCCGGATCGGGTTCAGGATCGGGCTTCCGGATCGACTTCCAGGAGCCTTCGACGGCCGCCCGATGGTTGAGGGCCGTGCGCCGCCCCCCGGCGGCCACGACCCCTCGACGGTTCGTCATCCCCCTTGCCGCCGGGCGGCATTCCGCCGCGATCGGTGGCGCGCGTCACGTCACGCACGGTTGCCGGCGTCACGCCGGACAGGGCGCGCACGGCGCGCTGCGCGGGCGGGCGGGCGGCGGATCAGTGGTTACGGGAACGGCAAGGGCTTGATCGGCCGGGGCCGGCTGGCAGGATGTCCGACATGAGCTACCTCGCCGCGGATGACCGCTACGCCTCGATGACCTACCGGAAGGCCGGCCGCAGTGGCGTCCAGCTGCCCGCCGTCTCGCTCGGGCTCTGGCACAACTTCGGTGACACCCAGCCGCTGGAGGTGCAGCGGGCGGTGCTGCGCCGGGCCTTCGACCGGGGCGTCACGCACTTCGACCTGGCGAACAACTACGGGCCGCCGTACGGCAGTGCCGAGCGCAACTTCGGCTACCTGTTCGCCCAGGACTTCCGGCCGTACCGCGACGAGCTGTTCATCGCGACCAAGGCCGGCTGGGACATGTGGCCCGGCCCGTACGGCAACGGCGGCAGCCGCAAGTACCTGCTGGCCAGCCTCGACCAGTCGCTGGACCGGATGGGACTGGACTACGTCGACGTCTTCTACTCGCACCGCTACGACCCGGACACCGCGATCGAGGAGACGATGGGGGCGCTGGACAGCGCGGTGCGCTCGGGCAAGGCGCTGTACGCCGCGGTCTCCAACTACCCGGCGGAGCAGCACCGGGAGGCGGTGGCGATCCTGCGGGAGCTGGGGACGCCGGTGCTGCTGAACCAGTCGGCGTACTCGATCCTCAACCGGCACGTGGAGGAGGCCGGGGTGCTGGACGCGGTGGGCGACACCCAGACCAGCCTGATCGCCTACTCGCCGCTGGCCCAGGGACTGCTGACGGACCGCTACCTCTCCGGGGACGTACCGGCCGGCTCGCGGATGTCGGTCGGGAAGTTCCTGACCCAGGAGGCGCTGACCGGGCCGAAGCTGGAGCAGCTGCGGGCACTCGACAAGATCGCCGAGGGGCGCGGGCAGACGCTGGCGCAGCTGGCGCTGTGCTGGGTGCTGCGGGACCCCCGGGTGGTGTCGGTGATCATCGGCGCGAGCAGCGTGGCCCAGCTGGACCAGAACCTCGACGCGCTGGCCGGCGGGCCGCTGACGGCGGAGGAGCTGGCGGAGATCGACCGGCTGAGCCGCTGAGCCCGCGTTACTGAGGCGCCGAGCTGCGCGGCCTCTGCGGCGGAAGGTGACGATTGACAACTGACAGCTGACAGATTTCGAAATCTGTCAGCTGTCAGTTGTCAGCGACGGTCGACGCACCCGGGCACCGGGCTGGGCCTGCACCGTCCGCTGCACTCCACAGCGCCCGGAAGGCCATCAATAGCCCTGCGGCGGCGGGCTGCTCGTCCGTTCGGAACGTACGGGCGGCCCGCCGCCACAGTCGGCAGTCGGTGATCAGACGGCGGCCGGGTTGTACTTGTAGCCGACCCGACGGACCGTCACGATCGTTTCGCGGTAGGCGGGTCCGAGCTTGCGGCGCAGACGGGCGACGTGCACGTCGACCGTCCGGCCGTCCCCGACGTGGCCGTAGCCCCAGACCGCGGAGACCAGGTGGTCCCGACTGTGCACCCGCTGCGGGTGCTCGGTGAGGTGGGCCAGCAGCTCGAACTCCAGGTAGGTGAGGTCGAGCAGCCGCCCGTCGACGTACGCGTTGCGCCGCTCCGCGTCGACGGTGATGCCGCGCCCGGCCGCACGCACCGGGCGGACACCCGCCGGAGCCGACGCCCCAGGCAGTCCGGCGGCTCCGGACCACCCGACAGCTCCGGGCAGTCCGGCAGTCGCGGGCACGACGGGCGCATCGGGCAGGCCCGGGCCACCCGCCGCCGGACTCTCGGTCGGCACCAGCACCAGGTACCCGACCATCGGGCTCCCGTTCGCGCCACCGAACTGCGCGCCGTACTGGGCGAGCAGACCCTGCGGCAGCACGCCCTGCGGCAGGGCGGCGACGACGGTCGCCCCCTCCGGCAGCGCGGCGAGCAGCGCGTGCGGGGCCGGCGGGACAACCGTGCCCGGCTGCGGCGCTACGGCGGTCGTCGGACCACCGGCCGGGCGGGCCGGGCCGGTGTGCGGCGGGCGGAGCGCCGCCCCGGGCCATCGGTCGGCCACCGAAGCCGGGGCGACGGACGGACCGGCGGACGGACCGACGGACGACCCCGCGACCCAGGCCGAGCCGGCGGCACCGGGAACGGCGGACGGAACAGGTGACGGAACGGAGGACGGAACAGGCGGAACGGACGGAACAGAGGGGACCGTCGGAACCGAGCGGACCGCGCGCAGGTGCGGGGTCGCGGTGGGCAGGGGCAGGGTGGCCGTGGAGGAAGAAGACATGGTGTGCCGCTCATTTCGCGCGTGACGGACGGGGTGGAGTCGTCTGCGCGTCGACCGGGCGTACTGCCGGGGCTGGACCGGACTGAACCGGGTCAGCGGGCGGAGAGCCGGGACGCGCTGGGCGAGCCCGGACACGTCTGATCGAACAGGTGCGGCTGCCGGGACGGCCAGAACGGCTCGAGGTCGTGGTGACCCCGTCGGCTGTCCGCGGCGCGGCTCACGCGCCCGTTCCACCGTCCGGTCCGTCCACCGCCCGCGCACGTCGCGGGGGCCGTCCCGGCCGTTCGGGTACGGCCGACGGCGGCGGGGTCAGGTCTGGGGCAGACGATGTTCACTGGTGGTCTCTCCGCTGGGCGGTCCGGTTGGTCGGCCGCGGGCGCGCCGAACGGCGGTCCGCTACGGCCTGGTCGACGGGATCAGCGGTGCGTCGGGCGGTGGCTGGTGGGCCGGGAGCGCCGGGGACGTACCGGGATGGGACAGGCCGGTCAGCGACAACACGCGCTGCAGATCAGCGCGTGGTCGATGTAGCGGCGGACGGTGAGCACCGGAGCGGCGGCACCCGAGCGGGCGGAGCCGGGCATGAGGGGCCCGGACAGGGCGGTGGCGATGCGTCGTCGGCCGACGGTCGTCATTCTGCTGCCCTCCCCCTCGTTCTGTGCGCGGCGGTTCACCGCTGCCGGTGCGCGCCGGCGGTGCCTCGCCGGATCGTCGAAGGCCGTCCGCCGGTCGGCAACGCCCGTGTGAACGGGGCGTTTCCGGGGCTCCCGACGGCATGGCCGGGCGGCCTTCGTCCACTGAGCCTTCCACGGCCGGGCCGGTCTAGGCAACCTTCCGCGCGCCGACCGTCCGGGATGCGGACATCGGAATGAGACGTCGGCCGGTAGGGGACGCCCGCGCCGCCGTCACCCGAGGCTCCCTCAGGCCCGGGCGGCAGCGCGGTGGCGGCGCGCGGCGGCGTGCTCGACCAGCGCGACGAGCAGGTCCTTCCCGTCCTCCCGCAGCCGGGCGTCGCAGAGCAACACCGGGATGTCCGGGTCGAGGTCGAGCGCGTCCCGCACCTCGTCCGGCGTGAACCGCTCGGTGCCCTCGAAGCAGTTCACCGCGACCACGAACGGGATGCCGCGCTGCTCGAAGAAATCGACCGAGGGGAAGCAGTCGGCCAGCCGCCGGGTGTCGGCGAGCACCACGGCGCCGAGCGCGCCGCGCGCCAACTCGTCCCAGACGAACCAGAACCGGTCCTGCCCGGGCGTGCCGAACAGGTAGAGGGCGAGGCCGGGCCGCAGGTCGATCCGGCCGAAGTCCATCGCCACCGTGGTGGTGCGCTTCGCCTCGACGCCCGAGGTGTCGTCCAGTGGACGCCCCAGCTCGCTGAGTTCCTCCTCGGTGCGCAACGGCCGGATCTCGCTGACCGAGCCGACCAGGGTGGTCTTCCCCGCGCCGAAGCCGCCCGCGACCAGGATCTTCACCGCGGCGGCCGGACCGCCGCGCCACCGCGGGTCGTTGGCGTTCGCCGGGTCGGACGCGGCACCGTCCGGGCGGAGGTGGTGGTCAGAGCGCACGGAGTCCATTGATCACGTCTCGCAGCAGGCGCTCGTCCGGCAGCTCGGCGAGCGGAACGGGTCGGGTGACGCTGATCAGGTCGGCGTCGTAGAGGTCGCCGAGCAGCACCCGCACCACGCTGACCGGCAGGTCGGTGAAGGAGCCGAGTTCGGCGACGGAGAGCGGCTCGCGGCGGCACAGCGCCAGCAGCGTCTGGTGTTCCGGGTCGAGGACGTGCGCGGGCACGGCCCCCGCGTCCGGCCCGGGCTCGACGGCGGTGACCAGCGAGATCAGGTCGAACAGGCCCTCCTCGACCGGCCGGGTGCGGCCGCGGGTCATCGAGTAGAGCCGCACGACCGGGCCGGCCTCGTCGTCGAACCAGCGGTCGTCGACCGGGGTGCGCGGACGGAACAGGTCGACCTCGGGTCCGTCCGGGTCGATCTGCTCCGCGTCCGCCGGAGTGTCCACACCCTGGGATGCGGCCACACCGTCCGGCGCGTTCACGCCGGCCGGGGCGTCCACCTCCGCCGATGCGTCCGCACCAGGCGACGCCCCCGCACCGGTCGGCCCGTCCGTGCCCACCGGCACCTCCGGGCCGTCCGGCACGTCCGGCACGTCCGCCTTCGGATCCGCCATCGGCCCGCTCATCTCCCCGGCGGGGCGGTTTCGGTGCGCGGCTCGGCGGCCATGTGCTCGCCGACCCGCTTGACCAGCAGGGCCATCTCGTAGGCGATCTGGCCGATGTCGGCCTCGGCGTCACTCAGCACGGCCAGGCAGCTGCCGTCGCCGGCGGCCGTGATGAACAGGAACGCCTCGTCCAGCTCGACCATAGTCTGCCGGACGCCGCCGACCTTGAAGTGCCCGCCGGCCCCCTTGGCCAGGCTGTGGAACCCGGCCGCGACGGCGGCCAGGTGCTCGGCGTCCTCGCGGTCGAGGTCGCGGGAGGCGCCGGTGGCCAGGCCGTCGCTGGACAGGATCACCGCGTGCCGGAGGGCCGCTACGCGCCCCACCAGGTCGTCCAGGAGCCAGTTGAGGTCCCCGGACGGCTGCGTCGAAGTGGTCATGAATCAGTTCCTTCCGCTGGAGCGGGTGGTGCAGGTGATGCCGATGATGCGGGTGATGTGGGCCGCACAGGCGATGTGGGCCGCACGGGTGGTGCGGGTCGTGCGAGTGGTGCCGGTCGTGCTGATGAATCGGGTACAACGGGTGATACCGGTGGTACGGGCGATCCCGGGCCCGGGCTGCGACGGACCGGCGGTCCGGGCGGCAGCCGACGGGCGAGCGGGGCTCGCCCGGTGTCCGAGGGGGCGGGCAGCGCCGCCGGGGCGGGCGCCGGGCCGATCGCCCGGCGGGACGCGCCCGGCGGCTGCCAGACGGGTACGGCTGCGAAGCGATCGCGCGGCGATCCCTCGTGGGCCGTCGGGGCGCTCTCTGCGCCCTCTGGCGTGCCGTCGCGGTCCTTTGACGATCCGTCGCCGTTTCTTGACGATCCGTCACGGCCTGTCGGCGAGCCGTCGCGATCCTTGGTGGCATCGGCACGGTCCACCGGGGCGGAGGCACCGCGTCCCCGGGTGAAGCCGCGCTGGAACGAGGCGAAGGTCGCCCGGGCCTCCTCGGGCGAGCGCTCCCGTGCCTCCCGAGCGTCGGGAGCGGACCCCGCGTCCCCGGTCGTGTCCCCCGACCCGCCCGCGCTGCGGAATCGTTCCTTCACTTGCTCCGTGAGCTGTTCCCTGAGCTGCGGCGCCAGGTTCGCCTGCCGGACCCGACGCGGCAGACCGCCCACCGTCCGGGGCGCGGCGTCCACCGGCGGAACCTCGGCAACCCCTGCAGCCCCAGCGATCACGGCAGCCTCGGCGACAGCGGCAGCCTCGGCGGTCGCAGCAGCCGCGAAGGCCTCCGCAGCCGCGGCCACCACCATGTCCTCCCGCCGGTGCCGGCCCGTGCCCGGCCCGTCCCCGGTGTCCCCGGTGTCCCCGGTGTACGCTCCGGGCGCGGGGACCAGGACCGGTCCGCCCTTGGGCCGCGAGGCCCTACGCGGCAGACCGCCCGCCGTACGCCCCGCCTCGGGCACGGAGGGCCGCGGCCCGCCCGTCCCCCGGTGCCGACCGCCCTCACCGGCGCCGGACGAGGAGCCCGACGACACGCCGGACAGGGAACCGGACGAGGAGCCCGCCCCGGGGTCGGTTCCGCCCGCAGCCCCCGGCCCGGGAACCGGCCCCGGGACCGCGACCAGGTCCCGCTGCCCGCGCCGACCGGCGCCCACGGACCGCCGACCGGTCGCGGCCGGCTCCGCCAGCCCGTCCGGCGCCTCGGCGAGCAGCTCGCGCGGGATCAGCACCACCGCCGTCGTCCCGCCGTACGGGGACGGCCGAAGGTGCACTCGGATGCCGTGCCGCCGGGCCAGCCGGCTGACCACGAAGAGGCCGAGCCGGTCGGTGTCGGCCAGGTCGAACTCCTGCTCCACGGCGAGGCGTTCGTTGATCTCGGCGAGCAGCTGCTCGCTCAGCCCGAGCCCGCGGTCGTCGATCTCCAGCGCGAAGCCGTGCGCCACCACCTCGCCTTGGACGGTGACCTGGGTGCTCGGCGGGGAGAACACCGCGGCGTTCTCGACGAGTTCGGCGACCAGGTGGGTGATGTCCGCGACGGCGCTGCCGAGCAGGCCGGTGCCGGGGAACGGCCGGACGGTCACCCGGGCGTAGTCCTCGACCTCGCCGACCGCCGCCCGGACCACGTCGACCATCCGGACCGGCTTGCGCCAGGCACGCCCGGGCGAGCCGCCGGCCAGGATGATCAGGCCCTCGGCGTGCCGGCGCATGCGGGTGGTGAGGTGGTCGACCTTGAAGAGGTCCGCGAGCTCCGTCGGGTCCTCGGTGCGGCGTTCCATGGTGTCGAGCAGGGTGAGCTGACGGTGCAGCAGCACCTGGCTGCGCCGGGCCAGGTTGACGAACACGGCCGAGACGCCGCGCCGCAGCTCGGCCTGTTCGACGGCGGCCTCGACGGCGGCCCGCTGCACCGCGTTGAAGGCCTGGCCGACCTGCCCGATCTCGGCGTCGCCGAAGTTCAGTCCGGGCGCCTCGGTGGCCACGTCGACCGGCTCGCCGCGGCGCAGCCGCAGCATGACGGAGGGCAGTCGGGTGCCGGCGAGTTCGTTGGCCGCGTTGCGCAGGCCGATCAGCTCGCGGGCCAGGCCGCGACCGATCCGGAACGAGATCATGATCGACAGCACGACCGCGACCAGGCCGATCGCACCGGCGATGCCGCCGCGCCAGAGCATGCCGATCGCCGCGGACCGCGCGCGCTCGTCGAGCCCGGCGGCGATCCGGCTGTTGATCGAGTTGAGGTCGCCGAGTGCCCGGTCGGCGGTCTCCCGCCAGGAGTCGCTGTTGAGTGCCTGGACCACCCGGTCGGGGCCGCCGGCGCCGACGAAGTCCGCCTCGGCGCGGGCCAGCGCGCCCCAGGCCTCGCCGCCGCGCAGGGCGATGTAGTCGGACTGGTCGGCGGGTTCGAGCTCGGCGACGTAGACGGTGAACAGCGCCTGCTGGTTGTGCAGGGCGTCCAGCGCGACCTGGTACTGCTCGGCGGTGGGTTTGGCGGCGCCGGCGCGCAGGCCCTCCATCGCCGCGTCCTCCTGAGACAGGTACTCACGGGCGCGCACCAGCTCGATCAGAATGGTTCCCTGGCGCGGGAGTTGGCCGGTCTGCCGGGCGACGTAGGCGGAGCGGAAGCCGAACACGGGCTTGACCAGGTCGCTGTACTGGTCCAGCGCGAATTCCCAGTTCAGCGCGGCCCGGCCGACCTGGGAGCGCAGCGGGCCGATCTGGTCGGCGGAGGCGATGATCTGCACGAAGCGGCCGCGCTGGGGGGTGGAGAGCTTGCTGCCCGCGCTGTCCTTCTTCTGCCGCAGCACGGCGAGGCTGCGGTCGGTGTTGGCCTTGGCGTGCTCGTAGGCGTCCCGGGCGACGGGCGAGCGGGGGTCGGCCAGGCTCTGGACGGCGGCGCGGCGCTCGTTCTGCAGGTCGGTGGCGTACTGGTCGACCGGGCCAGCGAACTCCTTGTACGTACGGCTGATCCTCAGCTGGCTCCAGACGTCGCCGGTGGTGGCGAAGGTCGCGAACACCCACAGGGCGGTGAGCGCCACGATGGGCACCAGGAGCAGCGCGATGATCTTCGCGCGGATCGAGCTGCGGCGCAGACGCATGGAGTCCTCGGTCGGGAAGTGCCAGGCGCGGACGGGGAGGGTGGGGGCCGTGGAAGCGGTGGGCGCGGCGGGAGGGGTGGGGCGGGGTGGGGCAGGGGCAGGAACGGTGAGGAGGGATACGGAGGGGGCTCCCGGCCACGGGTCTGCGCGACTCTACTACGCCCTGACCACTCGTTCGAGGGCCGAACCAATCCGCCTCCCCACCTTGCCCCGCACACGTCAGAAACCGGTCGCCCAGGCCCTCGTTTCACGACGGAATCGTCCACTGATGCCCGGAATGCCCGACCTGCACGCCACCCTCACCCCTCTCCCGCATCCTCTCCCACGCCTTCACGGGTGCGGCACCATGCGGGCGGACCGGTGCCGATCTCGTCGCGCCACCGTCACAACCCTGGGAAGTGACGGGACGATCCGATAGTTTCGCTCCACCCGCGCAACCGGCGCCGGCGCCCCGGCGGCCGGAGGGCGCGCCGGGCCGGCCCGGCAACAGGCGCCGGGAGACGCGAACTGGGGAGGACTGTGCGCGAGTTCACCACCCCCGCCCCGGACGCTCCCGAGGCCGCCGGAGGACTCGCCGACTCCCTGTACGACACCGCCGAGCGCACCCCCGACCTGGTCCAGTTGTCCCGGCGGACCGGCGGCGGACGCTGGCAGGACGTCACCGCCCGGCAGTTCCGGGACCAGGTGCTCGCCCTGGCCAAAGGACTGCTGACACACGGCGTGCACTACGGCGACCGGGTCGCCCTGATGTCCCGCACCCGCTACGAGTGGACCCTCTTCGACTACGCGCTCTGGTCGATCGGCGCGATCACCGTCCCGGTCTACCCCACCGCCGCCCCCGAGCAGGTCCGCTGGATCCTCGCCGAGACCCAGGCCGTGGCCTGCCTGGTCGAGGACGAGGACGCCGCCATGACCGTCGGCGCGGTCTGCGACGCACTGCCCGACCTCACCGGCATCTGGCAACTGGACCGCGACTGCGTCGCCGCGATCACCGAGGACGGCCACGGCGTGCCCGACTCCCTGGTGCACCGCCAGCGCCTCGGCGTCGCCGCCGAGAACGTCGCCACCGTCGTCTACACCTCCGGCACCACCGGCCGGCCCAAGGGCTGCCTGCTCACCCACGCCAACCTGGCCGCCGAGGCCGACGCGCTGCTCGCCGGCTGGGGCGACGTCCTGCGTGACACCGGCGGCGGCCAGCCCGGCACCCTGCTGTTCCTGCCACTCGCCCACGTCTACGGGCGGGCCGTGCAGATCGCGGCGATCCGCGGCGGCTTCCGGGTCGGCCACGTCCCCGAGGTCTCCACCGACGCGCTGCTGCCCGCGCTGGAGACCTTCCGGCCGACCTTCCTGCACGCCGTCCCGTACGTGTTCGAGAAGATCTTCCAGCAGGCCCGGCGCGCCGCCGAGAGCTCCGGCCGCGGCGAACTCTTCGAGCAGGCCCGACAGGTGGCCGTCGACTGGGCCGCCGCCCGGGAGCAGAAGGCCTTCGGACGCGGCCCCGGACCGGGCGCCGCACTGCGGCTGCGCCACCTCGCCTACGAGCGGACCGTCTACCCGAGACTGCGCGCGGCGCTCGGCGGCCGGGTGCGCAGCGTGATGTGCGGCGGCTCCTCGCTGCGGCGCGACCTGGGCCTGTTCTTCACCGGCGCCGGGCTGCAGCTGTACGAGGGGTACGGGCTGACCGAGACCTCCGCCGCGATCACCGCCAATCCGACCGGGCGGCAGAAGCTCGGCACCGTCGGGCAGCCGGTGCCGGGCGCCTCGGTGGCGATCGCCGACGACGGCGAGGTGTGGGTGCGCGGCGACTCGGTCTTCGGCGGCTACCTCAACCACCCGCGGTGCACCGCCGAGTCGCTGGTCGACGGCTGGTTCGCGACGGGCGACCTGGGCCGGCTGGACGAGGACGGCTACCTCACCATCACCGGCCGCAAGAAGGACCTGATCGTCACCAGCAGCGGCAAGAACCTCGCCCCGGCCGGCCTGGAGGAGCGGGTCGAGGCGCACCCCCTGGTCTCCCAGTGCCTGGTGGTCGGCGACGACCGCCCGTACGTGGCCGCACTGATCACGCTCGACCCGGCGGCGCTGGCGCACTGGCTGAAGACCCGCGGGCGGGAACAGCTCGACGCATGGGCGGTGCTCGCGGACGAGGACCTGCACGTCGAGATCCAGCGCGCGGTGGCGGCGGCGAACACGGCGGTGTCGCGAGCCGAGTCGATCCGCGCGTTCCGGCTGCTCCCACGGGAGTTCAGCGAGGAGCAAGGTCTGCTGACGCCCTCACTCAAGCTGCGGCGAGGGGCCATCGCGGAGTACTACGCGGAGGACATCGAGGAGCTGTACCTCCCCTGATCGGGATGTCCGGTAGGTGTTTTGACTGGCCGTCTTGTCCCTTGTGGCACAGGTCCGGTGGCCGCCCGGTTCATCTGCCGTTCCCTTGACGGGCCGATTGGTCCAGTCCATTGTTTCTCTTCGGCCCGAGTGCGGCGCACCACCACCCCTTTCGTTCGCGCCCTCCCCACGGGCGTCTCCCCCACACGCTGGAGTCCTCACGTGTCGATGTCCACGCGGCTGTCCGCGCTGGCCGCCTCCGTCGCGCTGCTCACCGCCTTCGCCGTACCGGCGGCCTCCGCCGACGGCGCCCAGGCCGCCCAGGCCGCCCCTGCCACCCCGGCCGCCGAGGCCGCCCCGACCGTCAACCTGGCGACCAACCCCGGGTTCGAGCTGCCCGCCCCGAGCCTCGCCGACTGGGGCAGTATCCCCGGTTGGAACTGCACCGGCGGCCCGGCCGAGGCGGCCGTCACCCCCACCGCCCCGCACGCCGGCGCCTCCGCGCTGACCGTCACCCCGGCGAACGCCGACTCCACCGGCGAGTGCGCCCAGACCGTCGCCGTCCGCCCCGGCACCACCTACACCGCCTCCGCCTGGGTGCGCGGCAGCTTCGTCTACCTGGGCGCCACCGGCACCGGCAAGGACGTCCCGCCCGCCTGGACGGAAAGCACCGGCGGCAGCTGGCAGCGACTGACCACCCGGTTCACCACCGGCCCCGACGCGCACAGCGTCCGACTGTACGTGCACGGCTGGTACCAGCAGGGCCCGTTCTCGGTGGACGACGTCCGGGTGGTCGGGCCCGCACCCGCCCCGGCGGTGGCGGCGAGCTCGATCCCGACCACCGACAGGGTCGTCTTCTTCACCGTGGACGACGGCTGGCAGCGCACCCCCGAGGCGGAACAGTTCATCGCCGACCACCGCCTGCCGATCACCGCCTTCCCGCTGCCGATGCCGGCCGGCACCGACCCGGCCTTCTTCCAGCGGGTCACCGCCGTGCCCGGCTCCTCGATCCAGGACCACACGGTCTCCCACTCCGACCTCAGCAAACTCCCGGCGGACCAGCAGCAGGTCGAGATCTGCGACGCCCGCGACGCCCTGACCCGCCACTTCGGCACCGCGCCCGTGGTCTTCCGTCCGCCGTACTTCGCCTGGAACGCCGACACCCTGCAGGCCGCCGCCAACTGCGGCATCCGCACCGTGCTCACCGCCGACGCCGACTTCAGCTGGGGTGCCGCCGACATCTGGCACCCGGGCCTGCTGCAGCCGGGCGACGTCGTCCTCATGCACTGGACCGACATCCTGGCCACCGACCTGCAGCGGGCCCTGGCCGCCGCCGACGCCGCCGGCCTCAAGCCGACCGGCCTGGTCGACTACCTGCGCTGACGCACCGCGACACCGACCGCCGCTGACGTGCCGTCATATCGACCGTCGCAGAAGCACCGCCATACCGGCCGTCGCAGACCCGACGCGCCGCCGCCTCCAGGGGGAGCGGCGGCGCGTCGCCGTACCGCGCGGTGCTTCGCCGCCCCCGGTGGTGGGTGATCCCGCTCGTTGACAGTGCGACCGCGGCGCGGATCTAATGGGGGCGTGCAGCGCGGCGCCGGCCACAGAGCAGTGGGCCGGCCGGTGGCCGAGCGAGCACCCTTCCGAAGGGACGACGCGCGATGAGCACTCTCTCCGCTTCCCTGATCTGACGCCACGCGGTCACCCGCGGTGTCCGCGTGCGCGATGCGCCACCCCTGACTGTCACCGCGTGTGGCCGCGACTCCCCTTTCTCCGGAGACCCCACCACACACACATGCCTATGTCTTTCCAACTGAATGTCATCAAGGAGTTCCGCGCCAACGGCGGGCGGGTCGGCGGCCCGTTCGAGGGCGGCGACCTGCTGTTGCTGACCACCACCGGCGCCCGGTCCGGGCGGCCGCACACCGTGCCGCTCGGGTACGTCCGGGCGGAGGGGCTGCTGCTGGTCGTCGCCTCGGCCGCCGGGGCGCCGGAACACCCACAGTGGTACCGCAACCTGCTGGTCCACCCGGTGGCCCGGGTCGAGCTCGGCACCGACACCTTCGACGTGATCGCCGTACCCGCCGAAGGCGCCCGCCGGGAACGGCTGTTCGCGGCCGTCGTCCGGAAGGCGCCGGGGTACGGCGACTACCAGGCGCACACCGAACGCGAGTTGCCGGTCGTCGTACTGGAACGGGAGCGGCCCGGGGCCGGACCCGGCGGCGAGGAGCCGGTGGTACGCACCCTCGCCGACAAGCTGCTGGAGGCGCACACCTGGCTGCGCGCACAGCTGCGCCACGTCCGGGAGGAGGCGCACACGCACGTCCCCGGCCGCCCGGCCGGGCTCGGGCTGCAGCTACGGCAGCACTGCCTGGCGTTCTGCGACGGGCTGACCCATCACCACACCGGCGAGGACGCCGCGATCTTCCCCGCGCTCGCGCGCAGCCACCCGGAGCTGGCCGACGTGCTCGCACGGCTCGACGAGCAGCACCGGGCGATCGGGCGGATCAAGGACGAACTGGTGGCGCTGCTGGCCGGGATCGAGGTCACCGAGCCGGAGCGGCTCCGCACCGAACTGGACCGGATGTCGGCCCAGCTGGAGGCGCACCTCGAGCACGAGGAGGCGGAGTTGTTGCCGGTCCTGTCCGGCATCCCCTTCCCGCCGACCGGGCCTTCGCCGACCGGGCCGGGGGCCTGACCCGCTCCGGTCGGGACCGCCCCGACCGGAGCCGTCCCGACCGGAGCCGTCTCGACCGGGGCTGCCCCTACCGGTAGCTGAAACGGCGTTGCCGCCGTCCCCTCCCCGTGCCTCGGGAGGGGGCGGCGGCAGCCGTGGTGCGACGGCCGCGGCGGTGTCGGAATCCGACCGGGTCCGTCAGGACTGCGAGAAGACCGGCAGGTAGCCACCGGCCTGGCCGGAGGCCTTCGGGTGGTAGCTCTCGTCGATCGGCAGGGTGGTGCTGTTCAGCCAGGTGGTCAGGCTGCCGCAGATCTCGTGCTCGGTGAAGATGCTGCGGACGTCGCCGAAGTTGAAGCCGGCGTTGGCGGCGCGCTTGGCGAGGACGCCGTCCAGGGTGTCGGCGGCACTGTTGATGGCGGCACGCTTGGTGTCGCCGATGCCGAAGACGCAGTCACCGCCCACCTTGTACATGTGCGGGTAGCCCATCACCACGACGTGGGCGTTCGGCGACTTGGACTTGATGGCGGAGTACACCTGGTCCAGCTGGGCGGGCAGGGTGTTGAGGGCGTAGTTCTTCGCCGTGCTGACGGCGCTGAGGCAGGCGCTGTCGGAGCCCAGGACACAAGTCTGCATGGTGTCGGCGAAGCCGGCGTCATTGCCGCCGACCGAGATGCTGACCAGCGTGGTGCCGGAGTCCAGGGCGGAGATCTGGTTGTTCAGGATGTCCCCGGTCCTCGCGCCCGAACAGGCGACGAACTTGAAGGAGGACGGCGAGTGCGCGTTCTTCCACAGGTACGCGTACGCGTTGGTGCTGCGCTTGCAGCTGCCACTGTCGCTCAGGTAGCTGCCGGCGCCGACACCGGCGGAGTACGAGTCGCCGAGGGCCACGTAGTTGGCACCGGCCGCGTTGGCGGACGAGGCAGCGAAGAGCGTCGTCATGGCGAGGCCTGCCGCTATCGCGGCGATGGACAGGGCACGGGCGGGGCGGGGGTGGATCATGACACCTCCAGGGTGGGGGGGTGGGGGCGTGGGGGCGTGGCGTGGGTCACAGAAGTGATACCAGGCGGTAGCCGAACCCGGAAGCGCTCATGCCAAAGATATTGACGGACCGTCTGATAGCAGAGAGGTGAACTGCCGCCCACAGCACGTGAGTTCACGCTGGTCAGCCCGGGTGCTTTTTGACGCGCGTAGCACTGCGCGCGTAGACCGGCAACTTGTGGATGTTCAGCGCGGGGTAAGCCTGGAGTCGACGTCCGACCATCGTTGAGTCAATTTCGACGCGGGTCAGCGGCCGGGGGGCAAGGGCGCGGCAGCGGGCGCGAGGGGACCGGGGCGGGTGCGACCCGGCGCGGGCGGGTGCCGGTGTGAACCACCTTCAGGACCGGACGCCGAAGCGCCGAGCGTCGACGCGCTCGATGTCGACGCGCTCGATGTCGAGACACCGAGCCTCGAGACACCAAGCCCCGAGACACCAAGCCCCGGGACACTGAACGTCAAGACAATGAGCGTCGCTCAGGCCCGGGACGGGCGGGTCGACTCCCGAACCGGGTCAGCCCCGCCCACCCGGGTGGCCGCCGCCCGGGTACGCGGCACCCGGGGAGACCGTGCAGCCCCCGACGGGCAGCTCCTCGATCGTCTCGTTCGCGGCTGCGGGCACGCCGAGCCGGCGGACGGCGGTGGCAACCGCCGCCCGCGCCTGGCGCAGCCCGGGCTCGCCCCAGCCCAGCAGCTCGACGGCGAGCCCGGGCGCGACCAGCAGCCGCCGGTAGTGCCGGCCCGAGGCCGGGTCGGCCGCGCTCGGCCCGACCGCCCGCAGCGCCGCCGCCATCCGGACCCGCGCGCACTCGTGCCCGCCGTTCGCCGAGCCGACCCGGTCGTAGAGGTAGCCGAGGTAGTACGGCCGACCGATCACCGCCTGCGCCTCCTCGGCGGCCTCCCGGGCCAGGGCGGCCGCCGGGTCCCCGGCGTCCTCCGGCTCCAGCGAGCCGCCGGGCAGCGAGCAGATCCCGTCCCTGGGGTTCACCAGAGTCAGCACCCGCCCGTCCGGGGCGAACAGCCACCCCCAGGACTGCTTGACCGGCAGCCCGTCCGGCACCTGCTCGCCCGGCCGCCACGGCCAGCCCGCCGTGGGGCGACGCCGCACCTTGCCGAGCAGCTCGGCGATCTCCGCGCTGTACTCGATCGGGCTCATGCTCTCGCCTCGCGGCGCTCGGCCGGGGCACCGCACGGCCCAGCGGAGACATCGGCGAACGAACCGGTGGAGACCTCGGCCGTGGTGTCCGCCTGCGCGCACCCCCCGGCACCGAGCTCGCTCCGCGCGCTCATGCGTCCCCCTCTCGCTGTCGGGCTCGCCGGACCGGCGGTGCGCGGAAGGGACCTGCAGGGCGCGGTACGGAGCGGAGCGGCCGGAGCGGCGGCGTGGGGTACCTCGCGCTCCTGCTGTTGATCTTCTCCGAATCTTCCCCGAACAGGCGGTCGATGAACAGTCCCCAGCGCCGCATGGTGGATGCGGAGGCGGTGACCGCCCTGATCACCCCAGCGGCCCACCCCCGCCCCGGGGGCCGGGGAACCCGGGCGGCGGGAAGCCCGGCGCCGGGACGCCGAGCGACGGGAACCCGGGCAACGGGAACCCGGGCCGCGGGTCCACGCCCGGCGGGAACGGCAGCCCGCGGGCGGCGTCGTCGGCGAGCTCGTCGAACACCTCATGCGCGGTCATCGGTCGCAGCCGCCCGCCGGCCAGCGCCCAACCGCGCACCGGCGGCCGGGCCGGGCCGTCGCCGCCGGGGGGACCCCCCGAGCCACCGGGCGGCGGGTCCGCCCGGCCGCTCAGCGACGGATCGCCGTGCAGCAGCAGCGCCCCCTCACCTCCGGAGGCCACACCCGCCGCGAGCGTGACGCAGAACGCCTCGGTGTCCCGCCCGGCGGGGTACAGCCGCCCCTGCTCCACGCAGACGTCCACCGCCGAGGTGAGCTCCTCACCGTCCTCGGGTCCGTGGCAGCGCAGCGTCAGCAGGTGACAGCCCTCCCCGGCGCCCTCGGCCAGCGCCAGGTACACCGACGTCACGTACCGCATCACCGCAGCCATCCGGCGCTGCCCGGCCTGGTCGTCGCCGACGGCGTCCAACAGGGCCGCGCAGGCCACGGACATCCGCACCCGCGCCCGGTGGTCGTCCATCAGCACCGGCAGCAGCTCGGCCAGCCGCTCCCCGGCGTAGACGAACGGCTCCCCGGCCAGCTCGGGATCGCCCGCGTAGGCGACCCGGGCCGCGGGCATCCGCGGATCGAGGCCGAGCACCTCGCAGTAGTCCTCGAAGTCGTTCGCGTCCAGGACCCGCAGGTGCACCTCCAGGCCCTGCCGGTACAGGGCCGTCAGCTGCTCCTCGGCCCGCCGCAGGTAGTCCTGGTGGCCGAGTCCGCCGAACAGCCCGTACCGCGCGAGCCCGGCGAAGTCCCCGGCCTCGACGGCCAGGGCCACCGCGACCGGCTGCGGCGGCGCACCCCGGGCCCGTTCGCTCCGCCGCGCCCGCGCACCACCTCCTCCCGCACGCCCGCCCGGCGGCCGTCCGCCCCCGGGCGGCACCGCCCCACCGGACCCACCGCCCGGCGCCCCACCGGCACCCCCCTGCTTCGACCCGGCCAGCACCAGCACCCGCCGGCGCCGCCCCGCGACACCCGCCACCTCGCGCACCAGCTCCCGCACAGCAGCCATGGCTCCTCCTGTTCCTCGATCCGTTCCTCGATCACCCGACACCCGACAGCGCCGGCCACCCCGAACGGCGGAGCTGCCGACGTCGAGGAACATACACAGAGCCACTGACAATCCACTCCGAGTAATCGAACAGCGCGCCTCGAAAGGAAGGGGCGCGGGAGAGGCGAGAGAGATCGTGTCGACTTGACCGACGATCCGATGGGGCGAAAGCACCCCGACCGACCCCCGGTACCCGTGAGACGCATGCCTCCACGGATCCGGGTGGGATTGTCAGTGGTGCGGGTTAGGGTCGGGGACCATGCGACTGCTGCATACCTCCGACTGGCATCTCGGGCGTTCGTTCCACCGGGAGAGCCTGCATGACGCCCAGCGGGCCTTCCTGGACCACCTGGTGGATGTGGTCCGGGCCGAGGGTGTGGACGCCGTGCTGGTCGCGGGGGACGTGTACGACCGGGCACTGCCGGGGCTGGAAGCGGTCTCGATGTTCGACGACGTGCTGCACCGGCTGGCGGATCTGGGCGTGCCGACGGTGTTCATCAGCGGCAACCACGACTCGGCCCGCCGGCTGGGGGTCGGCGCGGGACTGATCGGGAGGGCCGGGATCCACCTGCGGACGGATCCCGGCCAGTGCGCCACTCCCGTGCTGCTGGCGGACGAGCACGGGCCGGTGGCCGTGTACGGGCTGCCGTACCTGGAGCCGACGCTGGTGCGCGAGCGGTTCGGCCTGGCGAGGGGCGGGCACGCGGCGGTGCTCGGGGCCGCGATGGACGAGGTGCGGGCCGATCTGGCAGCGCGCCCGGCCGGGACCCGGGCGGTGGTGCTGGCGCACGCCTTCGTCACCGGCGGCGCACCGAGCGACAGCGAGCGGGACATCGCGGTCGGCGGCGTCGCCGCGGTGCCCGCCTCGGTGTTCGACGGGGTGCACTACGTCGCGCTCGGCCACCTGCACGGCTGCCAGACGCTCGCCCCGCACCTGCGCTACAGCGGCTCCCCGCTCGCCTACTCCTTCTCCGAGGCGAAGCAGCGCAAGAGCATGTGGCTGGTCGACCTCGCGGCCGACGGCTCGGTGACCGCCGAGCGCGTCCCCTGCCCCGAGCCGCGCCGCCTCGCCACCCTTCGCGACAGCCTGGAGGCGCTGCTCACCGACGAGGAGTACGCCGAGCACGAGCAGTCCTGGGTGCAGGCCACGCTCACCGACGCGGCCCGGCCGAGCGAGCCGATGGAGAAGCTGCGCCGCCGCTTCCCGCACACCCTGCAACTGCTCTTCGACCCCGAGGAGACCGAGGCCGAGTCCTCGTCCTCGTACGCGGCACGGGTGAGCGGCCGGGGCGACCTGGAGATCGCCGAGGGCTTCCTGCGGCACGTCCGTCCCGGAGCCGAGCCGGCGCCGGACGAGCTCGGCTGGCTGCGCGAGGGCTTCGAGCGCGTCCGGGAGACCACCGACCGGAAGGCGGACCTGCCCCGATGAGGCTGCACCGGCTCACCGTCACCGCCTTCGGCCCGTTCGCGGGCTCCGAGACGGTGGACTTCGACGCACTCGCCGCCGGCGGGCTGTTCCTGCTGCGCGGCGCGACGGGCGCGGGCAAGAGCAGCGTGCTGGACGCGGTCTGCTTCGCCCTGTACGGCGAGACGCCGGGCACCCGCCGAGCCAACCGGCTGCGCAGCGACCACGCCGACCCCAAGCGGCTGACCGAGGTCCGGCTGGAGCTGACCCTCGGCGGGCGGCGGCTGCAGATCACCCGCCTGCCGGAGCAGCGCCGGCCGAAGAAGGTCGGCACCGGCACCACCGTCGAGCGGGCGCAGACCCTGCTGCGCGAGTGGGTCGCCGACACGGGCGACGGCACGGCGGGCTGGCGGGGGCTCAGCAAGTCGCACCAGGAGGTCGGGGAGGAGATCCTCCGGCTGATCGGCATGAACCGGGAGCAGTTCTGCCAGGTGGTGCTGCTGCCGCAGGGCGACTTCGCCCGCTTCCTCAAGGCCGATTCGGAGGAGCGGGGCAAGCTGCTGCGGCGGCTGTTCGACACCGAGCGGTACCGGTTCGTCGAGGACTGGCTGGCCGAGCAGCGGCGCGCCCAGGAGGCCGAGGTCCAGGCCGGCCGGCGCCGGCTGCGCGACCTCGCCAGCAAGGCCGAGCAGGCGGCCGGTCCCGGCGCCGAGCCCGTCGAGGGCTGGGCCCCGGCCGAGGACGGTGACGCCGGGCCGACCTCCGGGGTGCTCGGCTGGGCGGCGATCCTGCGCGGCGGCGCGGCCGAGCAACTCGCCATCGCGGAGTCGGCGCTCGCGGGCGCCGGGGAGGCGCAGCGCGCGGCCCAGCGGCACCGAGAGGCCGCCGAGGAGCTGGCCGGGCGGCAGCGCCGACACCGGGAGGCGCTGGACCGGGCCGAGCGGCTGGCCGGGTTCGAGCCGGACGCGGCGCGGGACCGGCAGCGGCTGGCCGCCGCTCAGGAGGCCGTCGGGGTGGAGTCCGCGCTGCGGCTGCGGGAGAGCGCGGCCGAGGCGCTCCGGCGCGCCCAGGCGGCGGAGCGCCGGCACCGCGAGACGCTGGCCGCCGCCACCGGCGAGGGCGGCCGGCCGCTCGACGGGGCCGGCGCCGCCGAGCTGGCCGAGGCCGAGCTGCGGCTGCGGGCCGAGGTGGTCCGGCTGGAGGCGGCCCGGGCGGAGGAGCGGCACTGCGCCGAACTCGCCCGCGAACAGCGCTCCTTGACGGCGGAGCGAAGTGCCGCCGAGGCACTGGCGGAGGAGGCCGAGGACTGGCTGGCCGAGTTCGAGGGCGAACTGAACCGGCTGGAGGAGGAACACTCCGCGGCCCGGGCGGCAACCGCCAGGGTCGAGCAACTGGACGGGCAGCGCGCCGAGTCGGCCGCCCGCCTGGACGCGGCCCGGGAGCGCGACGGCCTGCGCACCGAGATCGCGGCGGCCGAACCGCGGGTCGCCGAGCTGCGCACCGCCGCACTGGACGCCCGCGAGCACAGCCTGGACCTGCGGGACCGGCGCCTGACGGGCATGGCCGCCGAACTGGCCGAACAGCTCCGCTCGGGCGAGGCCTGCCGGGTCTGCGGCTCGCCCGATCACCCGGCACCCGCCGAAGCGGCGCCCGGCAGCCGGGTCGGCGCCCAGGACGAGGAGCGGGCCCGCCGCGCCCAGGCCGACGCCGAACAGGCGTGGACGGCGGCCGACCAGACACTGACCGCCCTGCGGGTGCGCGAGGCCGCCGCCGCCGGGGCGGCCGGACCGGACGGTGCGGACGCGCTCGCGCGGGCCCTCGCCGCGTTGGAGCGCGAACACCGCGAGGCCCGGCACACGGCGGAGGCGCTCGGCCGCGTCGAGCAGGAGATCGCCCGGCTGTCCCGGGACCGCACCCGCCGTGGCGACGAGCTGCACGAGGCCAAGGAACGCGCCGCCGTCCTCACCGACCGGCTGCTGAAGCTCGACACCGAGCGGGAGGCGCTGACCGCCCGGGTGACAGCTGCCCGGGGTGAGGCGGCCTCGGTCGCCGACCGGGCCGCGGCCCTGACCCGGCTCACCGAACAGGTCGCCACCGCGGCGGCGGCGGCCCGGACCAGTGCGGAGGCGGCCGCCCGGCTCGACGAGGCCGAGGGCGAGCTGGGCAAGGCCGCCGCCGTGGCGGGCTTCCCGGACGCCGAGGCGGCACTGGCAGTGCTGCTGCCGCGCGAGGAGCGCGAGCGGCTGGAAGCCCGGCTGGAGCGGCACCGCGCGGAGACCGCCGCCGTCCGGCGTGAGCTCGACCTCCCGGAGCTGGCCGAGGCCGCGGCCCGTCCCCCGGTCGACCTGCCCGCCGCCGCAGCCGCCCTCCGCACCGCCACCGACCGGCTCGGAGAGGCACACGCCGCTCAGGCGGCGGCCCGCGAGCGGTGCGAGGCACTGGCCACGATCGGACGGCAGCTGGCCGGGCTCGCCGCCGAACTGGCTCCGGCGCTGGACCGGTACGGGCGGATCAACCGGCTCGCCACCCTGGCCGCCGGCACCTCCGCCGAGAACCGGCTGCGGATGCGCCTGGAGTCGTACGTCCTGGCGGCCCGGCTGGAGCAGGTCGCGGCGGCCGCCAGCGACCGGTTGGTCCGGATGTCCGGCGGCCGCTACACCCTGGTGCACAGCGACGACCGGGGCAACGGCACCAGGCGCTCGGGCCTGGCCCTGCGGGTGGTGGATGCCTGGACGGGCACCGAGCGGGACACCGCGACCCTCTCCGGCGGCGAGAGCTTCTTCGCCTCGCTCTCCCTCGCCCTGGGCCTGGCCGACGTGGTCACCGACGAGGCGGGCGGCATGCCGCTGGACACCCTGTTCATCGACGAGGGCTTCGGCACCCTCGACGTGCAGTCCCTGGAGGAGGTGATGGACGTCCTTGACGGCCTGCGCGAACGGGACCGGGCGGTCGGAATCGTCAGCCACGTCGCCGACCTGCGCAGCCGCATCCCGGCCCAGCTGATGGTCCGCAAGGGGCGGCGCGGCTCGACCCTGGCCCTGGCCGGGCGGGAGGACGCGTAACGCCGCCGACTCAACCGGGGACCGGCATCAGCCCGAGCAGGCGATCCGCTGCGCCTGCTGCCAGGCACACACCGGGCAGAGCGTGCTGCCCGGCTGATCGGCGGGCAGCTCGGTCGGCTCGCCGCACAGCACACAGTCGGCGCACGGCCCGGTCGCCGCCGGGTCGTGCCGCAGCGCCGCCTCGGCACCGCCCTCGGGGGCGAGCTCGCAGACCGCCGTGGACTCGTCCGTCACGCTGTCGCTCATGCCGCCTTCCTACTCCGCCACTCCGCCCCGCCGCAAGACGGCCCCGATCCCGGCCTCGCTTCCCTGCCGCTCCCGCGACCGGATTCCCTTACCGCTCCCACTCCCCCTCCCGCTCCCGCTCCCGCTCCCGCTCCCGCTCCCGCTCCCGCTCCCGCTCCCGACCGACTCGATCATGGCGGCGACGCCGTCCAGCAGCGGCTTCAGCCCGAAGGCGAACAACGCGTCCAGGTCGAGGTCGTAGCCGTTGCCGAGGCTGCCGGTCGTACGCGCGAACACGGGATGGCGTTCGCCGGTGACGATCGCGGTCAGGGCCGGACCCTGATGGTCCATCCACTGGTCCTCGGTGAGGCCGGTGGTGGCCTCGGCCTGGGCCTCCCGTTCCAGGTGGACGGCGATCCCCTGGACGTAGCTGTAGAGCAGGACGTGCAGGTCGAGCATGGTCGTGGCGTCGAGCCCGTGACCGTCGAGCGCGGTGAGCGCCCATTCGGCGTGGTCCAGCAGGGCGGGCAGCATCAGCGGGCGGGTGAGCGCGCCGACCTGGGCGAGCCATGGGTGGCGCCGGTAGATCCGCCACAGTGTGTGCGCGCCGATCTCGAGCCGCGCCCGCCACGCCGCCGGTGGTTCTGCCGGGTACGACTCCTCTCCGAACGCCGCGTCCGCCATCAGCAGCACCAGGTCGTCCTTGCTCGGGACGTAGCGGTAGGGGGACATCACGGCGACGCCGAGCCGGGCCGCGATGCTGCGCATGGAGAGCGCCGCGAGCCCTTCACGGTCGGCGATCTCCATCGCGGCCCGGACGATCCGCTCCGTGGTCAGCTCGACGGACGGCCCCGAGGCCGACGGTGCGGCGGACATCGACGCGGGCGCGGCGGCAACGGGTCCGGCGGGCACGGGAGCAGCGGGCCTGGACGCACCGGGCACGGGAGCAGCGGGCCCGGGCGCAGCAGGCCCGGGCGCAGCAGGCCCGGGCGCAGCAGGCCCGGGCGCAGCGGTGGCGGCCACCACGGTGCCCACCCTGGGCCGGGTCTCGACCAGCCCCTCCAGCCGCAGTGTGGTCAGCACCTTGGTGGCCGTGGCCAGCGCGACGTGCCACTCACGGGCGATCCGCCGCGTCGACGGCACCTGCTCGCCCGGCGCGAGCGCGCCGTCGGCGATCCGCCCCGCGATCTCGTCGGCGATGCGCCGGTACGGCGGGGTGGACTCGGATCCGGCGGTCATGCGGCCCACTCTCTCGTGTGACGCGGATCTCATTCCGCGACGGCCCGAACTGTACTAGTTCAGACGCTACCAGGAGCGCCGCTACGGATCGGCTCGCTGCACTAGATCAGAGGCGGTGGAACAGCACTTGGAAGGCCTACGCGTACGCCGTACATTCAACCCGCGTACAGCGTACGAGCCGACGCGCGACACCGCGCGCGGACGGACAGCGAGGAGCGACCAATGAAGACCGTGCTCATCTCCGGCAGTGGCATCGCCGGTACCGCGCTCGCCGCACTGCTGAGCCGCCGGGGCTTCGCCCCCACGGTGGTGGAGCGCGCTCCCGGGCCGCGCGGCGGCGGGCAGGCCGTGGACATCCGGGGTGTCGCGCTGGAGGTGGTCGAACGACTGGGCGTGCTGGAACAGGTCCGCGCCCGGCGCACCCGGATGCGGGGCATGTCCGTCCTGGACGGCGACGGCCGCGAGGTCCACCGCTCCACCGAGCACACGATCAGCAGCGGGCGGCTCGACAACGACGACCTCGAGCTGCTGCGAGACGACCTCGTCCGGATCCTGCACGAGCGTGCCACCGAGGAAGGGGCAAGCCGGTTCGTGTTCGGGGACAGCGTGACCGCGCTCGACCAGGACGAGGAAGGCGTCCGGGTCTCCTTCGAGCACGGCGAGCCGCGCCGGTACGACCTGGTCGTGGGCGCCGACGGACTGCACTCGGCCGTGCGCCGACTGGCCTTCGGGCCCGAGGAGCGCTTCGCCCGCCACCTCGGGATGCACCTGGCGATCTTCAGCGCGGACAACTTCCTCGACCTGGAGGACTGGCAGCTGTGGCTGCGCGACGGCGAGGCCGGGTACGGCGTCTACCCGGTACGCGACAACACCGAGCTGCGGATCACCTTCGGCTTCGCCGGTGAGCCGTTTCCGGAGGGCCGGCGCAGTCCGGAGGCGCAGCGGGCGGTCGTCGCCGAGCGGATGTCGGCGCTGCGCTGGGAGACCCCGAGGCTGCTGAAGGCGCTGGCCGAGGCGCCCGACCTCTACTGCGACACGATGACGCAGATCCGGATGGACCGCTGGTCGCACGGCCGGATCGCCCTGCTCGGGGACGCGGGCTACTGTGCCTCCCCACTGTCGGGCCAGGGCACCAGCCTCGCCCTGGTCGGCGCCCACGTCCTCGCCGGCGCACTCGCCCGATCCGCCGGCGACCACCGCACCGCCCTCGCCTCGTACGAGGAGCGGCTGCGCCCGTTCGTCGAACTCAATCAGGCTCTGGCGACGGAGAACCCGGGCGGACCGGCCGCCGAGGAATCGGTGGAGCGGGCCAAGAACGCGATCTCGCTGGACGACTGACCGAAGCGGACGGCGGAGGGGCACGGCGTTGAGGGAACAGATGACAGCAGACAGATGACAGCGAACAGATTTCAGAAAACGTTCGCTGATATCTGTTGACTGAAAGCTGTTCGCCGAACGCCGTCCGCCGCAGCCCGTTCGCAGCCCGCCCGTCCGCCATGGCCCGTCCGCCGGCAGTCGGTAGCCGTCGGCCCGCCGACCGGGCGGGCCTGGCCGACGGCTACCGTGACCGGCATGGCTACCGATCTCCACCAGCGCCTGCTCGCCGCCCGCGCCACCGCCCCGTCGTACGCCGAGGTGGGGGCCACCCGGGGCGGGCGGCTGCCGGACGGCTACGCACACCTGCGGCGGCGGGTGCACCTCGGGCACGGGCCGGAGGTACTGCAGCGGGCCGGGCGGTACGTCCTCGGCTGGGGCACCCAGTTGGGCACCGGCTTCGCGGTCCACCCCGGCGGGCCGGCCCGCGACGGGGACACGGTCCTGCTGCGGCTGAGCCTGCCGGGGAGTCGGTGGCCGCGTCTGGTGATCCCCTGCCGGGTGGTGTGGACCGTGGACGAGCCGGACCGGGTCGGGTTCGCGTACGGGACGCTCCCCGGGCACCCGGAGTGCGGCGAGGAGGCCTTCCTGGTGTCCATGGACGCCGACGGCGAGGTGTGGTTCGAGGTCACCGCGTTCTCCCGGCTCTCCGCCTGGTACGCGCGCCTCGGCCGCCCGGTCGCGCTGCTCTGCCAGCACCTGGCGATCGAGCGCTACCTCACGGCCGTGGCCGCGCACGTCGGCCGGTAGCCACCGGACATGGCAATCGGCCTGATGGGGGGCCGGCCGGCCCGACGGGAGTCAGCCCAGGAAGGACAGCCGGACGGTACGGCGCGGATTGTCCCCGTTGGTGTCGACCAGCACCACCGACTGCCAGACGCCGAGCGCGAGTTGGCCGCCGAGCACGGGCAGGGTGGCGTGCGGGGCGACCAGTCCGGGCACCACGTGGTCCCGGCCGTGGCCGGGGCTGCCGTGCCGGTGGCTCCAGCGGTCGTCGGCCGGGAGCAGTGCGCGCAGGGTGGCGAGGAAGTCGTAGTCGCTGCCGGAGCCGGTTTCCAGGACGGCGATCCCGGCGGTGGCATGCGGGACGAAGACGTTGAGCAGGCCGTCGCGCCCGGCGGCCCGCTCGTCGAGGAACGCGGCGCAGCGGTCGGTGATGTCGAGGGCGACCTCGCGGCTGCCCGTGGTGATCTCGAAGGTGGTGGTCTGGAACAGACCGGCCGGGGTGGAGTTCTTGTTGTCCGCCATGGCGCCATCCTGACCCAGGTCAGGGGGCTCGGCGTACTGCCTCGCCGACTCGGCTTGCCAGGGAGGCAAACTCGCATAGGGTGAAAGGTTCAGACCACAGCCCGGGCCTCGACCAGCCCCGCCCGGCTCGGGACAGCCCCCGCCCGGCTCGGGACAGCGGCCGCCCGCCCGGCTCCCCGACGGCAGCTGCCCGGATACGCCAATGACCCGGCGGACCGGATGGTCCACCGGGCCTGCTCCCGACCAGGACGGGACAACGACTGACGCCGACCGGGGACGAACCCCTAGCCGCGCCCGCCGAAGAGGCTCCGCCGCAGCCGACGCAGCGGTGTCAGCAGCGAGATCCTGGTGTGGCGACGACGGGTCGCCGGGGCTTCGCCGCCGCGCGGCGTCAGCTCCCTTATCAACCCGAGCGCCTCGGCGGTGTCCACCGCCGGGAGCGCGGGCGCGCCGAGCACGGCCAGGTGCCGTTCGATCCGGCGGCCGGTCGTGCCGACACCGCACTGGATCGCCGGCACACGGGGCCGAGTCCGCACTTGCATGTGTTCCATCAGTTTTCCCACCCCTACGAGGCGCCAGGGCCGTGAGGCGAAGACTATCCGTGACAGACGGCCTTCGCGCAACCGTCCTTGGTGTTGTGCCACCGTATCGTGTGGCGTCAACTGACGGTGCACCAGGGGCCACCCGGCCGATCACGACTAGGCATCAATGATGGTGCACGACCGGCCATCCGTCAGCAGGGCCAGGAGGTGCGGGCCCGGCGCCCGTGTGCGCGGTACGCGCCCGGCGCACGGGGGCGCTGTGGCGGGACGCGACTCGGCACCGGGTGGGGCGCCCGCGCACACCCGCGGGGACTCCGCATGTGGACACCGCATATAGGGGACAGCCGCCAGATCGACAAAGTGATCTTCGGGGTCATCACTCACCGTTGCCCACCGTCGTCCGCCACCGCCCGCCACTACCCGTCTCCGCCCGTCTCCGCCCGTCTCCGCCGCCCGCCAGCTCCCACCCGCTCCCGGCTCCGCCCGAATTCATGAAGTGAACACATTCGAGGGATTGACTCCCGCCGAACCTCCAAGCAATATCTGATGCACGCGCCGGTGCCCGCACCGCACCCAGGTGCGTGTTCGAGTGATGAAGAACTCCGGCTCCCGCGAGCCACTGCCCGGCCGCCTCGACGCTGCGGTGGCCAGGCTCGCGCGGTGCCCGGACCGGCGGTCGGCCGTAGAGGGTCGGCCGGGCCGCCACCTGACTGCCGGTGCCGCCCCGTGAGGGGCCCGGCACCGGCGGTTCCGGGTCACCCCCCGCGGATCCCACCGACCGGCCGCCACGGCTGCCACCAGCTGCCACCGGCAAAACCCGCGGATCCCCGGCAGGACCTCCGCACCGGACGTCCACGCAGGTCGCGCCCGGTGGATCGGTAGACTCGGCCACCGTGTCCCTCCTCCTCAGCATCGTGCTCCCGGTCCACGGCGTGGAGCGGTACCTGCCGCGCTGCCTCGATTCGATCCTCGGCGACACCCCCGCCCTGGAGTCCCGCTTCGAGGTCATCGCGGTCGACGACCTCTCCCCCGACGGCTCCGGCGCGATCCTGGACGCCTACGCGGCCCGCGACCCCCGGCTGCGGGTGCTGCACCTCACCGAGAACCAGGGCCTCGGCGGGGCCCGCACCGCCGCCCTGCCGCACGCGCGCGGCGAGTACGTCTGGTTCCTGGACAGCGACGACTGGGTGCCCGAGCGGACCGTCAGCGTGATCCTCGACGAGCTGACGCAGGAGCGCCGCCGCGAGACCCCGGCCGACGTGCTGATCACCGACTTCACCCACGTCTACCCGGACGGCGGGACGGAGTCCAACCCCTGGCGCCACGTGCTGACCGGCTCCCCGCTGGTCGAGGGCTGCACCCTGGCCGAGCACCCGGCGCTGTTCCAGACCGTGATGTCGGTGTGGAACAAGGTGTTCCGGCGCGAGTTCCTGGACGGCCTCGGCGTCTCCTTCGGCCGCGGCTACTACGAGGACATCTCGGTCACCTACCCCGCGCTGCTGGCCGCCGAGCGGCTGCGCTACCTCGACCGCCCCTGCTACAACTACCGGCGCGGCCGGGACGGCGCGATCACCGCCACCGCCTCCCCCAAGCACGCCGACGTCTTCGCCCAGTACGACGCGATCTTCGCCTTCCTGGACCGCGCGGACCGCCCCGGCCCAACCGTCCCGGACTCGCTGCGCACCCTGGTCTTCGACCGGACCGTCCGCCAGGCGCTCAACGTCTACGACACCCCCGGGCTGGTCCCCGTCGACCTGCGCAAAACGTTCTTCCAGCGGATCGCCCGGCACTTCGACCGCCACCGCCCGACGGGCTACCGCTTCCCCGGCGGGGTGCGCGGCGTGCAGTACCGGCTGGCCTCGCGCGGCGCCCGGATCGCGTACGCCGAGCTGCGCCGCACCGGCCGGCTGCCGCGCGAACTCAAGCGCGGGGCGCGGGCGATGGCGCCCGCGGTGAAGAAGGGGGTGCGCAGCGGCGCCCGGTTCACCGCGTACAACGCCTTCCGCCGGCTGCCGCTGGACGAGAACCTGGCGGTCTACGCCGCGTACTGGCACCGGGGTTACGCGTGCAGTCCGGCGGCGATCTACGAGAAGGCGAAGGAGCTCGCGCCGCGGATCCGGGGCGTGTGGGTGGTGCAGAACCGCCGGCAGGCCGCCACGCTGCCGCCCGGGGTGCCGTACGTGATCGTCAACACCCCCGCCTACCTCAAGGTGATGGCGACCGCCAAGTACTTCGTCAACAACGTCAACTTCCCGCGCACGATGGTCAAGCGGCCGGGCTCGGTGCACGTGCAGACCCAGCACGGCACCCCGCTCAAGGCCATGGGCATGGACCTGCGCGACCGCCCCTCCGCAGCGGAGGGGATGGACTTCGACCTGCTCCAGGAGGCCATCGACCGCTGGGACTTCCTGGTCTCCCCCAACCCGCACACCAGCGAGCACTTCGCCCGCGCCTTCCCCGGCCGGTACGAGATGCTGGACACCGGCTACCCGCGCAACGACCGGCTGACCGACGCCGACCCGGACGAGGTGCGCGCGGTGCGCGAGCGGCTGGGGCTGCGGCCGGGCACCCGGGCCGTGCTGTACGCGCCGACCCACCGCGGCGGCAAGGGCGGCTACCTGCCGCTGCTGGACGTGGCCGAGCTGGCCCGGCGGTTGGGCCCGGACTTCACGCTGCTGGTGCGCACGCACTACTTCCACACCGGCGGGCCGGGCGACCTGACGGCCGAGGGGAGAGCGGCGGAGATCGTGGACGTCTCGGCGCACCCGGTCGTCGAGGACCTCTACCTCGCGGCGGACGTGCTGGTGACGGACTACTCGTCGATGATGTTCGACTATGCGGTGCTGGACCGGCCGGTGGTGATCTTCGCCCCGGACTGGGAGGAGTACCAGCGGGAGCGCGGCGTCTACTTCGACCTGTTCGCGGAGCCGCCGGGCGCGGTCACGGAGACCGCGGACGAGCTGACGTGGGCGCTGCTGGCGGGCGATCCGGCGCCGGGGGCGCGGGCGCGGTTCCGCGCGAAGTTCTGCGTCTGGGACGACGGCGGGGCGGCGGAACGGGTGGTGCGCCGGGTGTTCCCGGTGGACAAGCGGTAGGACCAGGACCCCGGAGCGCGGGGGCGGTTGGGCCCGGAGCACAAGCGGTGGAGTCTCCGGACGAAGCCTCCGGACGGGACCTCCTGACGGGGCCGGCGCCGCCGGTACGGCGACCGGCCCCGTCGGCGCGGGCTCAGCGCCGGCGGGCAGCCAGGAACTCCTCGAAGGTCAGGACGCCGTCGTGGTTGGTGTCCATGCTGTGGATCAGCGCCTCGGCCATCGAGATGGTGACGTCGTGGTCGCCCATCTCGTTCGCGGCCAGGGCGTACTCGGCCGGAGTGATCTTGCCGTCGCCATCCTGGTCGAAGCGGTCGAAAAAGGCCTTGATCGCCTCGGTGGTCTCCATCGTGCCCTCCTGGGTACTGCGGGGTCGTGCTCGGTACGGACGGCCGTACCCTACCCGGCCGTGGTGTTCGCCACGGCGGCCGGGAGTGGACGGGCGCGGGGGTGGGTGTCGTAGTCTGCGGATCTGATGCAGGCCCGGGACCTCCCGGGCGGTCGTTCGTCCAGGGAGGGAACATGCTCGATCTCGCCACCAGGCTGGTGCTGAAACCCGTTTCGCGGGGTATCTGGCGGCCGGTCATCGAGGGTGCCGAGAACGTGCCGCGCAAGGGCGGGGTGATCCTGGCCAGCAACCACCTGTCGTTCATCGACAGCGTGGTGATCCCGCTGACCGCCCCGCGCCGGGTGCACTTCCTCGCCAAGGCCGAGTACTGGACCGCGCCCGGACTCAAGGGCAAGCTCTCCAAGGGGTTCTTCGAGGCGATCGGCGCGGTGCCGGTCGAGCGCGGCACCTACCGTTCCGCTCAGGCCTCACTGGAGTCGGCGCTGGAGATCCTGGAGGACGGCAAGGCCTTCGGCATCTACCCCGAGGGCACCCGCTCGCTGGACGGCCGCCTCTACCGGGGCAAGACGGGCGTCGCCTGGCTCGCGCTGACCGCGGGCGTGCCGGTGGTGCCGGTGGCGCTGGAGGGGCCGGAGGAGATCCTGCCGGTGGGCAAGCGCGTGCCGCGGCTCAAGAAGGTGACGGTCCGCTTCGGCGAGCCGCTGCACTTCGACGAGCTGCACGGGCAGGCCCGCTCGCTGAAGGCCCGTCGGCAGGTGACCGACGAGGTGATGGCGGCGATCCAGCGGCTCTCCGGCCAGGAGGTCGCAGAGAGCTACAACGAGGTACCGAAGGCCGCCTGACCGCCGACGGGTTCGACCCCCAGGCTCCGAGCGGCGGGTCCGACTCCCGGACCCAACCCCCGGGCCCGACTCCCGGCTACGACTTCGGGTCCGACTTGCGGGTCCGACTTGCGGGTCCGAACGGGCAGGCCCAACCCCCGGGTCCGACTGGCGGGTTCAGGCGTGACCGAGGACGGGTTCCGGCAGGGCGGCCGCCTCCGGCGCTTCCCGGCGCAGCAGGGCCGCGTACCGGCCATCCAGCTCCACCAGCTGGTCGTGGGTGCCGAGTTCGACCACCTGGCCGTGGTCCAGGACGGCGATCTGGTCGGCGGCGCGGACGGTGGAGAGCCGGTGCGCGATGGTGATGGTGGTGCGGCCGGCGGCCAGGGTGTCGACGGCCTGCTGGACGGCGCGCTCGGTCCGGTTGTCGAGCGCGCTGGTGGCCTCGTCGAGGATGAGCACCGGCGGGTTGCGCAGGATCGTCCGGGCGAGCGCGAGGCGCTGCTTCTCGCCGCCGGAGAAGCGGTAGCCGCGCTCGCCGACCAGGGTGTCGTAGCCGTCCGGCAGGGCGGCGATGGTGTCGTGGACCTGTGCGGCCCGGGCGGCCTCGACCAGTTCGGCGTCGGTGGCGTCGGGCTTGGCGAAGCGCAGGTTCTCGGCGACGGAGGCGTGGAAGAGGTAGGTCTCCTGGGAGACGACGCCGACCGCGCGGGCCAGGGTGTCGAAGGAGAGTTCGCGCACGTCGACGCCGTCCAGGGTGACCCGGCCGCCGGTGACGTCGTACAGCCGCGGGACGAGGTAGCTGAGGGTGGTCTTGCCGGAGCCGGTCTCGCCGACCACGGCCAGTGAACTCCCGGCGGGGACCTTGAGGTCGAGGCCGGCGAGGGTCGGGCGCTCCTGCGCGGGGTCGTAGCGGAAGTCGACGTGCTCGAAGCGGACCTCGCCGCGGAGCTCGGGCAGCGTGACCGGGTCGGCCGGTTCGGCGATCTCCACCGGCAGGTCGAGGTACTCGAAGATGCGCTGGAAGAGCGCGAGCGAGGTCTGTACGTCCACGCCGGTGGACAGCAGGCTCACGGTGGGGCGGAAGAGGCCCTGCTGGAGGGTGACGAAGGCGATCAGGGTGCCGACCGAGACGATCGGCGCGCCGGCGGCGGAGGTCAGCCCGGCCGCCCAGTAGATCAGCGCGGGCATCGCGGCCATCACGATCTGGATGGTGTTCATCCGCCAGCGCCCGGCCATGCTGGCCCGGACCTCCAGGTCGGCGAGCTGGTCGGACTGCCCGGTGAACTCGCGGGCGAGCGAGTCGGAGCGGCCCATCGTGCGGCCGAGCAGGATGCCGCTGACCGAGAGCGACTCCTGGACCGCCGAGCTCATCGCGGCCAGCTGCTTCTGCCGCTCGGTGGTGATCTTCTTGCGTTCCTGGCCGACCCGGCGGCTGATCCAGACGAACAGCGGGAGCAGGACCAGGGAGACGACGGTGAGCCGCCAGTCGAGGGCGACCATGGCCACGACGGAGGCGACCACCGCGGTGAGGTTGGAGACCAGACTGGTCGCGGTGGAGGTCACCGTTGACTGCATGCCGCCGATGTCGTTGGCGATCCGGGACTGCACCTCGCCGGTGCGGGTGCGGGTGAAGAAGGCCAGCGACTGCCGCTGCAGGTGCCCGTAGACGGCGGTGCGCAGGTCGTGCATGACGCGCTGGCCGACGGTGGTGGAGATCAGCGTCTGCAGGACGTTGAAGATGCTGTTCACCACGGCGGTGAGGATCATCCCGAGCGCGAGCAGGCTGAGCAGCCCGGTGCGGCCCTGCGGGATGGCGGTGTCCAGGACGGCCTTCAGCAGGAACGGCGAGACCACCGAGACCACGGCGGATGCGGCGACCAGCAGCCCGACGGTGGTCAGGCGACCTCGGTACGGGCGGAAGAGCGCGAGGATGCGCCGCCACTGGGCCGGCGGGCGGGGCTCGCCCTCGGCGCGCTCGGGCGGGGTCCATCGGATGGTGGCTGGCCTCAAGGGCGGGCCTCCCTGGGTCGGCGGGTCGGACGGGGATCAATATAGGGAGGATAGCTCATAGTTAGACAAGCTAATAGTGAGATTCGCTCTATTCCCCGCCCGACCGCTCTGGCAGTCTTGGCAGCCGACCGCCCCGCCCGACCGCCCCGCTCGCCCCGACCGACCGACTCCTCGGACAGCTGCGGCCGTCAGTCGGTGCGGTAGGTGCGCGCCGCCTTCGAGGAGAGGCCGCCGAGCCCGCCGGACGGCAGCACCCGGGCGATCGCCACCGCGACCTTGTACCGCTTGCCCGGCACGGACAACGACCGGCCGCGGGCCAGGTCGCGCATCGCCTCGTCCACCACCCGCTCGGCGGAGAGCCAGGACCAGGACGGGATGTTGCCGGTGCCCATGCCGGCCCGCTCGTGGAACTCCGTCCGGGTGAAGCCCGGGCACAGCGCCATCATCCGCACGCCCGTGCCGCCCAGGTCACGCAGCACGCCCTGGGTGAAGCTGACCACCCAGGCCTTGCTCGCCCCGTACGTGCCGCGCGGCAGGAAGGCCGCCACCGAGGCGACGTTGACGATCGCGCCCCGCCGGCGCTCACGCATGCCGGGCAGCGCCGCCGTGGTCAGCCGCAGGATCGCCTCGATGTGCACCTTCAGCATGTCCAGCTCGTCCTGCAGCGGGACGGCCCCGAACGCGCCCTTGTTGCCGAAGCCGGCGTTGTTGATCAGAAGGTCCACCGGGCGGGCGGAGTCGGCGAGCCGGGCCTCGACGGCGCCGATGCCCGCGTCGGTCGCGAGGTCGGCGGTCAGCACCTCCGCCTCGACGCCGTACGTGCCGTGCAGGTCGGCGGCGGCGCGCTCCAGGCGCTCGGTGTCCCGCGCCACCAGGACGAGCTGGTAGCCGCTACGGGCGAGCCGGCGGGCGAACGCGGCTCCGATGCCGGCGGTCGCGCCGGTGATCATGGCTGTGGTCATACCCCCGACCGTACCGACTCGCCGCAACCGAGCCCACACCGAGCGCAACGCCCCTGCTCAGGGGGGGTGCGGATGCAGACGATCGATCGTTCTCGGACGGTTCATCCAGGTCGGGTTCGAGGTGCTGCGGACCGCCTGTCGCCAGTCCCTGCCGTAAGGCCTGACCGTAACTCCCGGCCGTGACTCCCGGCCGCAAGGCCTGGCCGTACGGCCCCGCCAGTCCTAGGCCACGACTGCCTTGGCGCGGTCGGCGGCGATGTGCACGGCGAGGCCGGCGAGGACGGTGCCCATCACGTAGCGCTGGATGCGCAGCCAGGCGGGGCGGCGGTTGAGGAAGGCGGCGATGCTGCCCGCGCTCATCGCGATCAGGCCGTTGACGGTGATCGCGATCGCGATCTGGGTCAGGCCCAGCAGCAGGCTCTGCAGGGCGACGTGGCCGCGCTCCGGTGCCACGAACTGGGGCAGCAGCGAGATGTACATGATCGCGATCTTGGGGTTGAGCAGGCAGGTCAGGAAGCCCATCGCGAAGAGGCGGCGCGGCGGGTCCGGCGGCAGCTCCTGCGGGGCGAAGACCGCCGTACCGCCCGGCTTGACCGCCTTCCAGGCCAGCCAGAGCAGGTAGCCGGCGCCGGCCAGCTTGATCGCGGTGTAGAGGGCGGGCACCACCGAGAACACCGCGGCCACCCCCGCCGTCACGGCGACGAGGTAGACCAGGAAGCCGGTCGCGACCCCGAGCAGCGAGATCAGCCCGGCGCGGCGGCCCTGCGCGATCGAGCGCGAGACCAGGTAGATCATGTTGGGTCCCGGCGACAGCACCATGCCCAGTGCCACGGCAGCGATGCCGAGCACGGCGTGGCCGTCCACGGCGAATGTCAACGCGTCCATGTGATCCAGGTGCAGGCGGTCCAGGTGGTCCATGCGAGGAGGCTAGGACGGGTGGACGGCTCAATGCAATGATGACTTTGCACTCGGTGCAATGATGGTCAGGGCATGAGGGGATCGACGCCGATGGACGACTACCGCCTGATCGCCGACCTGGTCGCCGCCGACATTGCGGGCGGACGGCTGCGGCCCGGCCAGCAGCTGCCCACCCAGCGCGCTTTCGCCCGCAGCCGGGGCATCGCCAACTCGACGGCGGGGCGGGTCTACCGGGAACTGGCCCGACGCGGCCTGACCGTCGGAGAGGTCGGGCGCGGGACCTTCGTCCGGGCCGGGCGCGGTGCGGACGGCGGCCTCGTCCCGCTCGCCGAGCCCACCGCCGCGCCCGTGGACCTGGAGCTCAACTACCCGGTCGTCCCCGGGCAGTCCGAACTGCTGGCGGGTGGACTGGCACCGCTGCTGCGCGCGGACGCGCTCGGGGAGGCTCTGCGGCCGATCGGCGCGGCCGGGACGGGCGCGGCGCGGCGGGCCTTCGCGGGTCTCCTGTCGACCGGTTCCCGGGAGTTCGACGCCGCGGACCTGCTGTTCGCGGGCAACGGGCGACAGGCCGTCGCAGGGGCGCTCTCCGCGCTGGTGCCGCCCGGGCAGCGGCTCGGGGTGGAGGCGCTGACCTATCCGGTGGTCAAGGCGGTGGCGGAACGGCTGGGCATCAGGCTGGTGCCGCTGGCGGTGGACGAGGACGGGCTGCTGCCGGACGCCGTCGCGGCCGCCCACCGGGCGGCGCCGCTGCGTGCCGTGTACCTGCAGCCCCGGCTGCAGAACCCGCTCGGAGTGAGCCTGCCGCGCGAGCGGGCGGTGGCGCTCGCGGAGGAGCTGCGACGGCTCGACCTGCCGGTGGTCGAGGACGCCATCTGGTCCTTCCTGCGACCCGAGCTGACACCCCTGGCCGCGCTGGCACCGGAGCGCACCGTCCTGGTGGACAGCCTCTCCAAGCGGCTGGCCCCCGGGCTGACCACCGGGTTCGCGGTCGTGCCGGCCGCGCTGCGCGATCCGGTGGCGGGCACGCTGCGGTCGGGCGGGTGGACGCCGAGCGGGTTCGCGCTGGAGGCCGCGGTGCGCTGGATCGGGGACGGCACGCTGGCCGTGGTCGAGGCGGCGAAGCGGGCCGACGCGGCGGCCCGGCAGCTGCTGGCGCGCGAGGTGCTGGCGGGGCAGCGGCTGCGGGCCGATCCGTGCTCGTACTACCTGTGGTGGGAGCTGCCGGGGGCGTGGCGGGCGGAGACCTTCGTCGCGGCGGCCGCACGGGCCGGGGTCTCGGTCACGCCCGCGACGGCGTTCGCGGTGGATCCGCGGCGCTCGCCGTCCGCCGTCCGGGTCGGGCTCGCGTCGCCGCCGTTGCCGGTGCTGGCGCGGGCGCTGGAGACGCTGGCGCGGATTGCGAACAGCTGACAGATGACAGCTGACGGATTTCGAAATCTGTCAGCTGTCATCTGTCGACTGCCGTCCGCCAGCTGTCCTCTGTGACCCCGTCCGGGGTCAGCTGCCCGAGCCGCTGTGGCTCCCCCGGGCTGCCGTGTCCGCCGCACCTCCGGCGCCGACGGCACGCAGGCGGCTCGCGGCGGTGGCCGCGAGCTGGGGGGCGAGCCGGGCGACGTCCCGGGAGCCGACCACCGCGATCAGGCTCGGCAGCACCCAGCGGACCGGCTGCATGCCGCGCAGCCAGGCCTGGGCGTAGACGTGGGCGGACCGGCGGGCGATCCCCGCGACGATCCGGTCCACCGCGGGCTCCAGCGGGTACGTCTTGTTCGCCGGCCACGGCAGCCGGGACCGCATCTGCTTCAGCACGGTGTCCTCGTCGGCGCCGCGCACCATGTCGGTGTCGGTCCAGCTCAGGTATCCGACGCCGACCTTCACCCCCTGGTGGGCGACCTCGGCGCGGATCGAGTGGGCGAAGGCCTCCACCCCGGCCTTGCTGGCGCAGTACGCGCTCATCAGCGGCGCCGGCGTCAGCGCGGCGAGCGAGGCGATCTGCAGCAGGTAGCCGCGGCTCTCGGTGAGCGCCGGCAGGAAGGCCCGCGCGGTGGCGACGCTGCCGAGCAGGTTCACCTCGATGACCCGGCTGAAGGCCCGGTGGTCGCTGTCCGTCAGAGGTCCGCCGATGGCGATCCCGGCGTTGGCGACGACCGTGTCGATCCGCCCGTAGTGCTCCTTGATCCGGCGGGCGGTGTCGTCGAGCGCGTCGAGGTCGGTGACGTCCACCTCCCAGCTGGTCGCGTCGGGCCCGCACTGGGTGGCGACGGCCTTCAGCTCCTCCGGCTCGAGCCCCAGCAGGGCGACCTTGGCTCCGCGCCGGGCGAGCTTGCGGGCCAGCGACGCGCCGACCCCGCGGGCGGCCCCGGTGACGACGACGACCTGCGCGGACAACGGCGGGATGGCGTTCATGCGACGGCGGTCCTTTCGTCGGTGGAGTCGCTGGTGGACTCCACAGTGGAGTCCGCGGTGGCGAGGGCAAGGGCGGAGTGGGCGAGGGAGACGGCGGTGTCCCCGGCGGGTTCTGCAGTGGAGTCGGCGGCTGCGGCCGGGACGGGATCAGCGCCGGCGGGCGCGCCGACCAGGTGCTCGGCGGCCATCCGGTGGATCTCGGCGGCGACCTCCGACGGCCGCTCCAGCGGCGACATGTGCCCGACCCCGGGCAGCAGCAACAGCCCCTGCGGATCCTTGAGTTCGGCGACCATCCGGTGTGCGTGCACCGGCGGGGTCAGCCGGTCGTTGGTGCCGACCACCACCGCCGTGGGCGCGGTGAGCCGGGCCAGCCCCGCGTGGACGTCCAGCCGGTCGAGCACCGCGGCCCAGTTGGCGCGGACGGCGGTCGGGCAGGCGTGCACGATCCGGGCCGTCGCCTCGACCTGACCGGCGGGCGAACTCGGCCCCATGGTCGCGTACTTGAGCGCCACCCGACTGAGCGGCGAGACCGGTCCGAGCGGCATCCGGGAGCGCAGCAGCTGCCGGTGCAGGAAGCGGCGCAGGCCCGGGGAGCGAACGCCCGGGGGCAGGACGGTGAGCTCGGCCACCAACTCGCTCGGCCCGGTGGAGATCAGGACGGCGGCGGCGGTGCGCTCGGCGACGTCGGGGCGGCCACCGGCGGCCATGATGGTCATTCCGCCCATGCTGTGCCCGGCCAGGACGGCCCGCTCCCCCGCCGGGACGGTCCGGGCGAGCACGGCGGACAGGTCCTCGGCGAGCGCCCGGGTCGAGTAGCGGGCCCGGCTCGGCGGGATCTCGCTGTGTCCGTGGCCGCGCTGGTCGTAGACCACCACCCGGTAGCGGTCGGAGAGTTCGCGGATCACCGGGGCCCAGAAGGCGGTCGAACAGGTCCAGCCGTGCGCCAGCACCACGGTGGGAGCGCCGGGTTGGCCGTGCACCTCGACGTGCAGCCGGATGCCGTCCGCCGAGCGGACGCTCAACTCCTCGACGGGAAGGGGTGGTTCGTACTCGGCAGGCAGATGGACGGAACTCACGCGGTGACCTCCTGGACGGTGCGGGCGGCAGTCGGCACCGCCCGCATGATCAGCTCGTATTCGCCGAGGTCCACCTTGCGGGTGGCGCGGCGGAACGAGGTGGTGGAGCCGGGCCAGAGCACCGTGTTCTTGCCGCTCGGGTCGAGGTACCAGCTGCGGCAGCCGCCGGTGGTCCAGACGGTGCGGTCCATCCGGTGCTGCAGTTCGAGGTTCCACTGCCGCTGGGCGCGCGCGGTCGGCTGCATGGCGGCGGCGCCGATCGAGCCGAGCGTGGTCAACGCGTCGATCATGTAGTTCAGTTGGGATTCGATCATGAGAATCATCGAGCTGTTGCCGAGGCCGGTGTTGGGTCCGATGACGAAGAAGAGGTTCGGGAAGCCGCGCACGGTCGAGCCGCGCAGCGCCTCCATGCCGTCCTTCCACTCCTCGGCCAGGCTGGTGCCGTCGACGCCGAACACCCGGTCCCCGATGGGCATGTCGGTGACGTGGAAGCCGGTGCCGAAGACGATGGCGTCCACCTCGTGCTCGCTGCCGTCGGCCGCGACCAGCGTGGAGCCGCGCAGTTCGCGCAGGCCGGAGGAGACGACCTCGCTGTTGGCCGCAGCGAGCGCCGGGTAGTAGGTGTTGCTGAGCAGGATGCGCTTGCAGCCGATCCGGTAGTCCGGGGTGAGCTTGGCGCGCAGCGCCGGGTCCTGGATGCCCTGGGCGATGTGGCGTTCGGCGAGCTGCTGGACCAGGCGCAGCATTCCGGGGCGGCGGACGAAGGCGTCGACCTGGAGCTCGCGGAGGGCGAACAGGGTGCCGCGGCGGATCGCCGCGGTGACCGGCAGGCGGCCGTGCAGCCACTTCTCCAGCTGGGTGATCTCGCGGTCGCGGCGCGGCAGGACCCAGGCCGGGGTGCGCTGGAAGACGGTCAGCTTGCCGACCTTGGGCTGGATCGACGGGATGATCTGGGCGGCGGAGGCGCCGGTGCCGACCATGGCGACGCGCTTGCCGGTCAGGTCGAAGTCGTGGTCCCAGCGCGAGGAGTGGAACACCTTGCCGGTGAAGCCGCTCAGCCCGGGCAGGTCGGGGATCTGCGGGTCGGCGAGCGGTCCGGCGGCGGAGACGACAGCGTCGGCGGTCCACTGACCGGCCGAGGTGGTGATCCGCCAGCGGGTCTCGTCGCTCTCCCAACGCGCCTCCAGCACCTCGGTGTTGAACCGCAGGTGGGGGCGGAGACCGAAGACGGTGGCGACCTTCTCCAGGTAGGCGCGGATGTCCGGCTGGCCGGAGAAGCTGCGCGGCCAGTCGGGGTTGGGGGCGAAGGAGAAGGAGTAGAGGTGCGAGGGCACGTCGCAGGCGCAGCCGGGGTAGCTGTTGTCGCGCCAGGTGCCGCCGACGGAGTCCGCGCGTTCCAGGACCACGAAGTCGGTGATCCCGGCGCGGCGCAGCCGGACCGCGGCGCCGAGGCCGCCGAAGCCGGAGCCGATCACCGCCACCCGGACGTGCGGTACGGCCTGGTCCGGCACCGCGGACGTCTCGGACGCGCCGGATCGGGGGCGCTTGCTGCTGGATGCCATGCGGCCTCCTCCTGAGGGTGGGGCGGTGATCGTCGCGCTCTCCGGGGGGCTTGCCCCGGAACCCTGCCAATCGCGCCAGTAATCACTGGCATGGTTGGCAGGGTAGCCCTTGCTGACACCGGATGGAAGAAGCGCGACAGCCCCGGTTCCGGGAGTCTTCCGGGTTCCGGGAGCTTCCCTTCCGCGTTCCGGGAGCCTTTCCGGCCGACGGACCTATGCTGATCGCCGTGGACAAGGTCAGAGCTGCTGCGGGCGACAGAAAACGCGAGTACCGGGTGGAGGAACTGGCCGAAGCGGCCGGCATCACCACCCGCACCCTGCGCTTCTACCGCGAGCGCAAACTGCTCCAACCGCCCCGCAAGGAGGGCCGGATCGCCTGGTACGGCGAGGAGCACCTGGCCCGGCTGCGGATGATCGGCGAACTGCTGGAACGCGGCCACACCCTCGGCGGCATCGTCGAACTGATCGGCGCCGGCGAGAGCGGCCGGGACGTCGCGGACCTCATCGGACTGGAGGCGGCGATCGTCGCACCCTGGTCGGACGAGGCCCCGGTACGTCTGGACTGGGAGGAACTGAAGGCCGCCTTCGGAGACCAGCTCACCGAGGAGAACACCGCCGAATCGATCGCCCAGGGCTACATCACCGTCGAGGAGGACGGGATCACCCACGTCAGCCGCCGCCTGATGGACGCCACCACCGAGCTGGTGGCGGAGGGCGTGCCGCTCTCGGCGGTGCTGGACGCCAGCCGGCGCACCCGGGAACACGTGGACGCCATCGCCGAGATCTTCATCGAGGTCGTCAGCGAGCACCTGCTCAGCGCACTGTCCGCCGACACCCCGCTGCCACCCGGCGAGGCGGCCCGGCTCACCGAACGCATCCTGCGGGTGCGGCCACTCGCCCGGACCGTCGCCGACGCCCAGTTCGCCCTCGCCATGGACCGCCGGGTGCACGCCGAGTACGACGAACTGCTGCGCCAGCGACGGGAGAACGGCTCCGAGGCGTAGCGGGCCGGCGCGGTTCCGAGGTGCAGGCGGGCCGGCGCGGTTCCGAGGCGTACCCGGGCTGCTGCGCGGGCAGGGATTCCCGCGCCCTGCCCGTACGTCGGAGGTGCCGTCGATGCCCAGACCCCTCAGCCGCCGCGCCGTACTCGGCCTCGTCGCCGGGCTCCCCCCGGGCCTGACGCTCGCCGCCTGCACCTCCGACTCACCTGCCCCGGCAGCCGGTTCGTCCGGCAGCGGCGGCACCAGGACCGTCCGGCACGCACGCGGCGAGAGCACCGTACCGGCGCGCGCGGCTCGGGTGGTGGCGCTGGACACCGACGCCCTGGACTCGGTGGTCACCCTCGGTCTCGTCCCGGTCGGCGCCACCACCGTCAGCGCCGGCGCACCCTTCCCGACCTACCTCCCCGCTGACCGGCTGACCGGGACGAAGGCCGTCGGCGCCATCGGCCAGCCCAGCCTGGAGGCGATCGCGGCGCTGCGGCCGGACCTGATCCTGAGCAACCAGGTCCGCGACGACAAGCGGTACGACGAGCTGTCCAAGATCGCACCGACCGTGCTCTCCAAGACCACCGGACCGACCTGGAAGGAGAACGCCCGGCTGCACGCGGAGGCGCTGGGCCGCCAGGCCGAGGCCGAGGCTGCGGACACCGCGTACCGGACGAAGCTGCGGGACCTGGTCACCGCACTCGGCGGACCGGCCAAGGCCGCCGCCACCCGGGTCGAGATGGCCCGCTTCCTGGCGGGCGCGCCGACCAGGCTGTACCTCAACGACACCTTCGTCGGCTCACTGTTCAAGGACCTCGGGCTCGGTCGACCCGCCAACCAGGACAAGCCCGGCTTCTCGATCGAGATCAGCCCGGAGCAGGTCGACCAGGCGGCGGCCGACGTCATCTTCTACTCGGTGTACGGGGACGCGGACAAGTCCGACGTGGGCAGGGTCACCGCGGGCGCGCTGTGGAAGAACCTGGATGCCGTCCGGAACGGCCGGGTGTTCCAGGTGGTCGACAGCCTGTGGATGCTCGGCATCGGCTACACCGGCGCGGGGCTGATCCTGGACGGGATCCGCGCGGGCCTCACCCAGGGCTCGGCGAACAGGTGACGGCGGACAGGCGACAGATAACAGACAACAGCTGACAGCGGACAGATGTTGAAATCTGTCCGCTGTCAGCTGTCATCCCGCCGCCCCTCCGCCCCCGGCCGTACCGCGACGGCCGCAGGTTCTGGGGGCCACGGCGGCCTGCCGGCCCTGCTAGTGGCTCGTCTCGGATCCTTGATCGGGTCTCTCTGTAAGCTGCCGACTGGCCGTGATTACTGTTGTGGACGTGTGGCCTGCTGCTGGAGGG